>JBOFGM010000429.1:0-1836 GCA_051649105.1 Iodobacter sp.
GCCCGGATCTTAAAATCAACCGATCCGGTTGCGCAGCGTTTCCGGCTGATTCAGGCCAATGGTGAGCATATTTGGGTGGAAGCCCGGCTGATTGTGCATCGTACGCCTGACGGGCAGTTGTCGGCCGTGCGCGGGGTATTGCGCGACGTGACCGTGGCCCATTTAAATGAGCAGCAAATTACCCAGCTGGCTTTATACGATACCCTGACTAAACTGCCTAACCGCCTGATGCTCGACAGCGAGCTGCATGGTGTGATTGACCGTGCCCGCCGCGATAATACCAAGGTGGCGCTGGGCTTTATCGATCTGGATCACTTTAAGCAGATCAATGATGCCTTCGGTCACCAGGTGGGCGACGAATTATTGGTGAATGTGGCGCGTCAGCTCTCCAGTGTGTTGCGTGAAAATGATCTGCTGGCCCGCTGGGGTGGCGATGAATTTGTGATTTTGATTCCGGATTTAAAAGATTTATCCGTGATGCGTGAGCTTTCAGACCGGCTGCGCAATGCCGCAAGGCAGGGCATTACGATTAATGGCATGGAAACTCAGCCAACGATTTCACTGGGCTTTGCCGTCTTTCCGGATAACGCCGAGTCGGGTGAAGAATTGCTGTCTGCGGCTGATCACACCATGTATCACGCCAAACATACCGGCCGCAATAATGTCTGTTTTTACAGCGATATTGTGCATTTAAAGGCGCTGGGGCGTGAGCATGTGGCGATTCAGTCCCGTCTTTCCACGGCAATTCGTAATAACCGTTTACAAGTATTTTATCAGCCGGTGGTGGATGCCCGAACCGGCGAAGTGGTTTCGGTGGAAGCGCTGGCCCGCTGGCAGGATGAGCAGAGCGGCTGGATCAGCCCGGAGTTATTTATTCCGATGGCAGAAAAAGTGGGGCTGATTCAGGAGCTGTCTGAGCTTGTGATTCAGCAAAGCTTTGCCAAATTGCGTGAATGGCGTGAGGCCGGTCTTAAGCAAAAGATGATGATTAATATCTCGCGCAGCCAGCTGTTTCAGCCGCAATTTGTTGCCCAGTTGAACGATAGGCTGATGCAGCACCATTTACGGCCGGAAGACGTGATTCTGGAAATTACCGAATCGGTGGCGCTGACCGATTACTCCCGTCAGCTGCGGCATTTGCGTCAGCTGAACGCCTCGGGCTTTGAAATTGCCATTGATGATTTTGGTACTGGCTATTCATCCCTGTCGCAATTGCATGAAATGCCGGCGCAAATTTTAAAAGTGGATGTCTCTTTTGCTCTGCGCTTACATACCGAAGACGGCCGCCGTATTATGCAGGCCATTGTTCAGCTGGGTTTGGGGCTGGGGTTGGAAATTGTGGTGGAAGGCGTGGAAAATCTGGAAACGGCGCGCTTCTTACAAGGCCTGGGTGTGCAGCAGATGCAGGGCTTTTATTTCAGCGAACCCGTGCCAAGCGGCGTGGCCGAGTTATGGATGAGGCTGGGGTTGCAGGCAAAGGTTTAAAGTGCTCAGGCCCGATTAACAAAGCCGTCCCGGTAAAGGGACGGCTTTTTGTTTTAGCGGATGCTGTGCAGCTGGCGCTGGCTGATCAGCAGATAGCCGCCTAAGGCCACACCGGTCAGGCTGAGCAGTAAAAGATAGTAAGCCGGGGCCAAGGGATTAAATTTAATCCAGAACGACAGCAGTACCGGCGTCAGCCCGCCGGCAAAGGCGTAAGCCACATTATAAGAAAACGACAGCCCCGAGAAACGAATGGCGGCAGGGAAGGCTTTAATCATCACCAGCGGCACCGCGCCGACAATCCCGACCGTAAACCCCATCAGCGGGTAGAGCAAATTAAGCTGGCTCGTGTCG
>JBOFGM010000430.1:0-6799 GCA_051649105.1 Iodobacter sp.
CGGGCACCGTTGACCGTTTTGGCATCATTGGCGATTAAGGGCAGATCCGGCTCTTTAATCTGGCTGACATAAAACGCCACCAGTCTTTCCGCTGCAGCCATCACTTCTTCTGTGCTGCGATTACCGCGGTTGGCTTCCAGCCAGCTGCGCCAGTAACGCGGAATCTGGTCGGTCAGATGCGCTTCATCCATCCGTGTACGGTCGTGCAGCATCAGATAAGTTTTCAGCGCGTTATAACCCTGATCCAGCTTGGGCTGAGCACTGGCCGGTGTTTCGGGTTTTGCCGTCAAAGCCGTTGCGCGCTGAGGAACGTACCAGGCACCAAGCTGAATATTAGGCAGGCCCTTTTTATGCGGAGCCGGGGCACGTTTTTTAACCGGCTCTTTCACCGGAGCGACAGGGGCCGCGGTCGGTTTGGGTGCTTCAATGACCGGAGCAGTGGCCGCAGGGGCGGGAGCGGGTTCAGCGCTCTGGTTACTTGCCAGTTGCTCCAGTGATAACTCCAGATTCTTTTTAACCGGGACCAGCATGGCTTCTTGCAGACCGGCAAAATACTCTTTGCGCAGCGCCGCTTCCAGCGCCTTACCCTGATACAGGCCCAGACCCACTTGCCATGGATGCCCGTCTTTACGGTAAGACTGCAATTCTTCAATCCGCTTTTGCAATAGTCCCAGCGAGGTCAGCTTGTCATACAACTGACCGGAAGAAGCCAGCTTTTGCGCGGCAACCCGGTCACTGCCCACACTGGCAATCAGCTTTTGATTACCAATATAAGACCAGGTCCACAGCCCGGCACACAGCGCCAGCACCGATAAACCAGAAACCATACCGGCCATACGCCAGCGGCTGCCCGCAGGACGGGTCTGGCGGGAAACCAGATGCTGATCCGGGAAAATCACTTCACGGAATAAATCGCGCAGAAAGTAGCTGTAAGAAGCCGGCACCTGACGGGCATCAAAGCCCTGACGGCTCAGATCAAACTGATTGGATACATGCGTGGCCGCACCAATACGCGGCATCCCTTCTTGCAAAGCGCTGGAAAAATAAAATCCGCGCAGCAAAGGACGTGCATGGTAAGGGTCTTCTTCCTGCAATAACTTAACAAACTTGCCAACCGCTTCTTTTAAGGCATGAAACTCAATTGGAAAGGCAAAAAAGGCCGGTTTATTTTGATTACCGCGATGCGCGGCCAACTTTTCTTCACCAATTTGCACCAGACCGCGGTAGATCGCATCAAACTGCATGCTGACGACCTGGCTGGCATCAAAACCAGAGCCCTGCTCGGCGCTCAGAGTGGCACCCCAGACGCGATGACGCTCTTCTTCCGGCATTTCTTCAAAAAACTGTGCAAAACCACCCAGCAAATCAAGCTTGGTAAAGATCAGGTAAATAGGCACCTGCAAACCAAAGGTCGCTTCAATTTCATGAATCCGCTCACGAATCTGGCGGGCATAGAGAGCAAAGCCTTCTGAATGATGTTGTGCCAGCTCGGGCAGACTGATGGTCACCAAAATACCGTTCACCGGCGCTTTTGAGCGGTGGCGCTTAAGTAACTTCAGAAATTCCAGCCACTCCACCCGGTCTTCGGTCTGCGTGGCATACCGCCCGGCGGTATCGAGCAACACGCCTTCGGTTGAAAAGAACCAGTCACAATTTCGGGTACCGCCCACGCCTTGCACGCCCGCCTTATCGCTGAACGGGAAAGTGAGGCCGGATTGCAAAATAGCAGAGCTTTTACCTGCGGCCGGATGGCCAATAATCATATACCAGGGCAATTCATAGAGCGCCGCATTGCCGCGGGATTTACCCAGCTGCGAGGTCTTGAGCGTATCAATTGCACCCAGCATCCGCTGACGCAGTAAATTGACTTCGGCACGCTTATCCACGCTGGCACCAATCACAGCATCGTCGGCCTGTTTAAGCAGCATTTTTTCAATTAAGCCACCGGCACGGCTGGCGATCACTTTGCCCACCAGCAAAGTCACCACCCACAGCAACATGACGGCGAAGATCCAGCCAAAGCGAACCTCTGCCGTCGTCAGACCAAACCAGGGTCCTAAAAACCAGATCAGCGCAATCAGGATTACAAATCCGATTGCTGATGTGACTTTGGCGTTACGCAGCCACTGTTTCATTAACATGAATCTCCATACAAATTGAAATACGACAACTACTTATTACGCAACATGGCAGCCAGAGAGCCTGCCTTTTCAATGTGCCCATAATCTTTAAATGACCAGACCCCGCCCCATGTCAGGCCGGCAGCAACCGATTCTTCACCCAACACCCGGTAAGCCTCGCTGGCCCACTTATCTTTCTCAGAAATAATGATCTTTCCATCTTTAATCGGGGCCAGATCGACCGCCAGACCATATTGATGCTTGCTTTGCCCGCCCTTCGCCTTGGTCACTACCGTGGCCTGATTGACCAGGCCATCCTGGCGTTCCGGACTGCGATAGCCTTCCAGCAGAACCAGCGGATAGCCGCGCTCTGCCGTTTTTTTCATAACCTGTAAAACAATTTGCACAAAGTGACTATCCAGCTTGCTCCAGTCCCGGTTAGCCGTAGATAAACCCGGGCGAACCAAATCAGCATGGATAAAGACTTCCGGCGGCAAAGCCGGTGGTGGCTCCAGCCGGGCCTCTGTCAACGTGCCCTGAATATGGGCAGTCTGGCTGTATTCCAGCGGCGCTAAAGGCGCAATCACATGCAAAGAATTGAAATGCAGCGTGGCTCCGACCACCAATAAAACTAAAAACAAACTCGCGATGGGCAACAGCGTGGCTTTTGATTTTTTAGCCAAAAAACTACTTGTAGGATTTTGGATTTTTTTCTTATGTCCACCCGGTAAAATACTTACACGACTATTGCTTTTTATTTTTGTTGCATCTGCGCAACCACTGTTTTCCACCTTTATTTCATCAGGAATTGCTTCTACAGACGGAGAAAAAACAAAAAAACGCCAGCCGACCCACGTCAGCACCAAAAACAACCCCAATAAAATCATATAGATAGCCAACAAAACCACAACCTCACATACTTACTGAGACGTTATTCTACATTTACGGAAATGAAAAGCATAATGCCAGATATCTCTCACACTTTTGGACTTATTCCCAATGCATGGGACACAAAGTCGTGTTATACCTCTAGCCCTAAAGTGGTCAGAACTGAATTTACAAGCTCAGTTCTTGAACCCTTTTTTAAATTTTTCTTTTCAAAAAAACTTAAGACTTATGCAAATAACTGTCATTAGAAAATACGCCCGGCAATTACTGGTGCTGTCATCGGCTCTTTTACTTGTGGCTTGTGCCAGCAGTGGCCCCAAGCCATTTAAGCTGCAAGGTGAAGCCGAGAACTCCCTGAACCGGGACAGCAACGGCAGATCGTTATCGCTGGTGCTGCGTATGTATCAGTTAAAAAGCCCCGAAGAATTTAACCGGCTGACTTTTGATTCACTGGTCAGTGGAAAAACAGATACCGAGCTGTTAGGAAGCTCTCTGCTTTCGCAAAGTGAGTTTGTGCTGCTGCCGGGCAAAACGATCCAGCTGGATGACAAAATCTTAAAAGAAGCCAACTTTGTTGGCGTGGTCGGCTATTTCCGTAAGCCCGACCCCCAATTCTGGCGTGCGCTGATCAGCGCTGAAGATATCCGGGATGACAAAGAATTAAGCCTGAAGGCACAAGACTGCTACTTACAGATCGTGCATCCTAAAACTCAGCCGATTCCGGGTCAGCCCCTGGTGTTTAAGCCCGATTGCGGTTATATCGCCAAAAAACCTGCCCCCAGAAGCAAATAATTTTCTGACCTTATTGAAAGCAAGCGGCTTAAGCCAAGCCTGCAGCATGCCGGAGTATTTTAATGTTGAAAGCCAAACGGGTTTTGTGGGGCGAGGGAATGTTCCTGCGGCCACAACACTTCCAGCAACAGTCTCTGTTACAAGATTATCAGCAAGCCGAAATTCGCAATTTAATCAGTCGCCATAACTGGGGTTTGCAAAAATTTCAGATTGATGAGGTGGCTTTGCGCGGCGGACAAGTTCGCCTGGATTCGCTTTCATTATTATTCCGCGACGGCACCCTGTATCAGGCTCCGCAGTCGGAACCCCTGCCGCTTTCACGAAATTTAAATGATCTGCCGCAAGTGGGTGTCAGTACCACACTGTATGCCTGCCTTGCCGAATTACAGCCCTATGGCGGAAATACTCAGTCTGGTGGCGATACAGCATCCCGCTCTTCCCGCTATCACAATGCGCATCACAGCGTGGCCGATTTATTTACTCAGGCACTGGAAGCGGATTTAACCACGCTGGAGCTGGATGTCCGGCTGATGGTTGAAGAAGAAAACCGGGATGGCTATGAAGCGGTGCCATTGGGACGGCTGGTTAAAGATGCAACCGGCCAGTGGTCAATGGGCAGCGGCTTTTATCCGCCATCGACCACGGTCAGCGCGATTCCGGAACTGAGCCAGAATCTGCGCCGTCTGCTGGATATTTTGCTGGTAAAAAGCCAGGCACTGGCCGGTGCACACCGGGAGCGCGCTAAGAATGTAATGGAATACGGCACCACCGATATCGCCTCTTTCTGGCTGCTGCATACGGTGAACCGTAACTTTGCCCGCATTAACCACCTGGTTAAATGCGAGCCGCTGCATCCCGAAGAACTTTATAAGGCGCTGGCTGAGTTTTGCGGTGAATTGCAGACCTTTTCCTCGGTCTACACCCTGGCCGATATTCCGGCCTACCGCCACGATGCTTTACATGACTCGCTGCTGGTGCTGGATATCCAGATTCGCGAATTACTCGATACCGTGATTTCGGCCCGTTATGCTGTGATTCCACTGATCTCGCCCAAACCATCCTTCCATATTGGCCGGCTGGAAAGCGATCGCTTCCTGGAAAATGCAGATTTCTATCTGTCGGTGCAAAGCGATCAGCCGGTGTCCTCTATCCTGGAAATGGTGCCATTAAAATTCAAAATTGGTGCGCCGGACGATGTGGATAAGATTCTGAACTCGGCGATGCGGGGTGTCAGCATTGCTTATGCGGCACAAACCCCGTCGGCCATCCCGGTACGGGTTGGCAATCACTACTTTGCCTTTGAGCCGCGCGGCGAGATTTACCAGCGCATGCTGCAATCACGCAGCATTTGTATCTATGTGCCGCAATCGCTGTCAGATCTGAAACTTGAGTTAATTGCTGTATTTCGCTGAGATTAAATAATGAACCAAACTACTACCGAAGCGCATCCGCTGGCCGTTGCCAAACCATCGGCCCCCAGCCTGCGTGAGCTGCTGGAAGACGGCATTTATCTGCTGTTTTTATTGCGTGATGGCAATGCGCCAAGCAGCGCCGCTGAATTTAACCGCCGTGTGGATCATTTTTTAGCCCAGTTTGAAAAAAACTCCCGTAATTTTGGCAAAGACCTGGCCGGAATTTCGGAAGCAAAATACGCTTTTTGCGCGCTGATGGATGAAATTATTCTGTCGTCTGAATTCAGCCTGCGCGAAGAATGGGAACGGATGCCGCTGCAACTGCGTATTTTTGGTGAACATCTGGCCGGGGAAGGCTTTTTTGACCGGCTGGAAGTACTGCGCCGCGATCCCACCGTCCATCTGGAAGCGCTGGAAGTCTTTCATACTTGCCTGCTGCTGGGGTTTCAGGGGAAATATCTGCTGGAAGGCCAGGAAAAACTGGGGTATTTAACCGCCCGGGTTGGCCAGGAAATCCAGCAAGTGAAGGGTGGCAAGGCTGAATTTGCACCTAACTGGAAGCTGCCTCAGCGCTTTCAGGCCTTTGTGCGCCATGAGTTGCCGCTGTGGCTGTATTTTGCCCTGCTGGCCTTAGTTGGAGCGGGTATTTTTATTACCTATCGTTTATTACTGGCTCAGGATCTGAGCAAAGTGATTGGCTAATCCGTAATGAGCACGCCCCGCCGCCAAACCCTGACCCTGCCTTCGGTACTCGACCGCTTGCTGGATGATGAACCGGATATCAGCCGCGCCTCGTCCGCCATGCTGTTCGAGCTGCCGCAGTTTCGCCGGGCTTTGGCGCGCGACTTAGAGGCGCTGCTTAATACGCGGATTATGGATCAGCCCGAATTATTTGAAGCCTTTCCGCTGGCCAGCGAATCCATGCTGCAATTTGGTATTCCTGATCTGTCCGGCATCAGCCTGCTTAATCCCGATGACCGGGAAATGCTGCGCGAGCGTTTACGCCGGGCCATTGAGCGGCATGAGCCCCGCTTATCCCGGGTACGGATCAGCCTGGATGCACCGCGGGAATTAGAACGACACTTACGTTTTCGCGTCGATGCCGTGCTTAAAGTGCATCCGCACCGCCCGCCCGTCAGCTTTGATGCCACTTTGCAGTTGTCATCCAATGTATACCGGATTCAGGATCGCTAGCCATGGCCCCATGGCCCCATGGTTACAGCAGGGCCAGAATAAATTCAAAATCAATGCCTTCCAACGCATTGATTTTCTTTGTTTTAACCGTGTCTTTTGTTACTAAGCCACCCAGCCAGTTAATCGGAATAAATCCTAATGGATATGAGTACTCTGCTTGCCTCATTCGCCGCCGCCTTTAATCAGGACCAGCGCCTTATTTCGCTTCAATTAGGCGACGGTGCAGCATGGGGCGAGCAGCTTTTGCCGCAGAAGGTGGCGGGCACGGAAGGCATCAATCAGGCTTATCGCTATCAGATGGATTGCCTTTCCCCGGATGGCGCGATCGAGCTTAAATCCTTACTTGGCCTGCCGGTTGTTTTAGGCGTGGCTGACGCCAATGGCGAGGTGATT
>JBOFGM010000431.1:0-7467 GCA_051649105.1 Iodobacter sp.
ATCCATCGCAATATAATGTGTGGAAAGAGAGCTGCCATCATCATTGCGCAGCATCACAATAATCTTATCCACAGTGGCAAATTTATATTCAACCAAAACCGGCTTTGCCACTTTGGGTGTGC
Organism: Iodobacter sp.; assembly: GCA_051649105.1. Lineage (GTDB taxonomy): Bacteria > Pseudomonadota > Gammaproteobacteria > Burkholderiales > Chitinibacteraceae > Iodobacter. The sequence continues at coordinate 123 of JBOFGM010000431.1, forward strand.
TGTCTTGTTTAAAATAATAGGCAACCGCGCCCCCCACCCCGGCAGCGAGGATTAAACCGAGCACAATAAAAACAGCCACTTTATTTTTAAACATTATTTATTTCCAATATATCCATTAAATACGCGCCAGCATTAAACCAAATTCGGTATTTTCTTCATCTAATTCCGCCAGCCCCTGACCCACCTCGTCCTGGCTGGCCGACTGTTGTTTAGAAGAACCATCCTTATCTGTGGAGGTATTGCGCACTTCAACGGCCACGCTGGTGTATTCCTTCAGGCTTAAATCGTTGCGCAGATGCTCGGTGATAGACTGCAATTGCCTGGTCACTTCGCTGTTACTGGCATGTAACTGCACCGATAAAGCACCGGCTTCATGTTTAATACTGATTTCCAGCGCGCCCAGCATAGGCGGGGATAATTTAATCACGGCATGGTCAACGCCATTACCCAGCTGCACATCCAGCCGCTCTTTCAGCGCGCTTTCTAAATGACGCGGCCATGTGGATGGCTGGCTGGCTTCAAGCTTAAGCGGCGTCACCAGCGTGGCCTGAGTCTTAGTCTCTGGCAGAATCGCTAATTCAAAAGTGCGCTGAACGGGCAGATCCGGTTCATCGGCCTGATCAGGGTTGATGGCCACGGCCGCCATTTCAACCGCCGGAACGGATACCGCGGCGGTAAGTGCAGGTGCCACCGGCATAGCCTCCGCCACGGGTGCAGCAGCCAGCGGCACCAGGGCAGGCGTCACTTCAGGCGGCAGGGGCCGCACCGGCATCGACGGCATAAAAAAGGCGGGCATAAAAGCCAGATCATTCATTTCCGGCTCAGGGCTTTTGACAACCGTCGTGTCGGCTGCGAGAGCGGCATCGGTGCCATCCGCCGTTTCAGCGTCCTTAACCTGACTGCCATCATCAACAGCAGCACAATCTTGCATTTCATTAAAAAATGACAGCGCCATCAGCAAATCAGGCGTACTGGCAGGAGCAAGGGGAGCGACTTCTGGCGTGGTTTGTGGCGTAAGCGACATGGAGGCGAGCAGATTCATTCGGCCTCCATAAATTCACCGGCTGCGGCATAGGCAAGGCTGATCGTGCGCTGCTGTGAGAAACCAGCCAGCTGCCCGGCCAGCTCATCTTCCGCCTGCAGACACGCCTGCCGTATATGGGCATGCTGCTGCAAGACACTTTGCAAAGCGCCCTGTTCTTGGCGGCTCCAGCGCTGACCCTGCAAAATCGACGCCAGCTGCTGATCTAAACTTAGCAATGCTTCCCACTGCCGCGCGGCAAGGGCGGCCTGCATAGCGGCCATCACGACCGTAATTTGATTAAGCCCGGGCATCGCGCACACCCAGCCAACCACCACGCAGAGTGCCTAATAATTGCTCTACTTCGGTAATGCCATCAACATCCAGCTGGCTGCTGGCGCTATACAGACGATAAACACAAAAATCGTACAGGCGCGCTAAATTGGTCACCACTTCGCCACCCTGGTCAAAATCAAGGGCGCTGGACAGACCATTTAAAATATCGATACATTTATTAATGCTTTCGCCTTTTTGCTCAAAACGCTTATTTTGCATATGCGCTTTGGCACGGGCTAATTCTTCCAGCAGACCATCAAACAGAACCAGCACCAATTGTACCGGCGATGCATTGGAGGTTTGTGCTTCCAAATTAACGGCGTGATAACTGCTATAAGCTTCGTAATCCAATTACAACCTCACATAGTCTTCTATTGGATTAACAAACGGATCATTTGTTAATCCTGCTTCATCTTTAAAAGAACGTCATATTATTCAGCATATTGGTGGTTTCGCTCATTTGTGCCTGCAGCTGTTTAAGCTGAGTAAACTGCTTGAGTGCCCGCTGATATGCCTGATCATATTGCTGAGAAATCTTGGTATTTTGTGCCGCCAGATCACTGCTCATTTTTGAGACGGATTCTTTGCGCATTTTCAACATACCACTACTGGTATTCAGCCATTTACCCAGATAATCAGAGGTATCTTTAATTAAATCAGAGCTGCCCGCCGTGCTGGAATTAAAGATCTTTTCCAGACCCGCCGGATTTTCCAGTAACGCTTTATCCAGCCTGGCACGATCCAAAGACAAAGTGCCGTCACGGCTGGTTTTAACGCCAAAATCCATCAGACGGGCACCATCAAAACTTTGCCGCACCAGATCATTCAGTTTTTGTCTTAATGCCCGCACACCGGAATCGGAAGCAAAAGCACCACCCGGATCCCGCTGACCATCTTTATCGCCTTTACCATTGGCCAGCATGGCGGTTAATGACTTTTGCGCCGCATTAAACCCATCAATAAAGGTTTGTAAATTCGCCGCCGTATCATTATTACTGGTGCTGATATTCAGCTTCAGCGCCGTATCCCCGCTTTTCATGGCGCGGGTCAGATTAACCGTCACCCCTTCGATGCTGCTGAAGGTATTAGATGCCTGCTTAATCGGCACCCCTGTACCTTCTTCGCCCAGGTAGACAATGGCATCCTGCGCCTTGGACAGCACCTTAGGTGCCTCAAGCGCCAGCGCAGCCGTAATACCGGCACCACTGCCTGTGACTTTCAGAGCGTTCGCTTCCCCGGTCTGAACAGAGGTCAAAACCAGCTGTGACACACCATTGGCCGTCAGCACCATGGCGCTGACTTTACCCGAGCTGTCTTTAGACTGATTAATACTGCGGGCCAGTTCGGTCAGCGACAGTTTGCCATCCGCATCCCGGTCAGCCGCGGCCAGATCAATCGCAATATTGGCACTACCCACTTGAATATTCAGCTTATCGCCGGCGGCCACACTGACGCCATCCAGACGGGCAAAAGCCTGCTGCTCTGCGGTAGCAATCTGTTTTACAAACAACGAATAACTGCCGTCCTGCGCCTTAGAGTCGGCCGTTACCGTGGCAATCCCTTCCTGACTCAGGGTGGCGGCATGGGCCAGTACCGATTTTTTACCGCTTAAACCCGTCAGCGTGGTTTTAAAATCCTGCAATGTTTTTTGCAGCTGGTTCAGCCCTTCCGAGCGGGCCTTATTGTTCTTGGTTTGCGTGTCATTACGGCTTTGCGCCTGCTGTACTGAATAACTGGCAATTTGCGTAGCAAGTTGCTGTGGGTTAATTTCTGCCATGGCGTGGTGTCCGTAAAAGCGAATTAGAAGATTCTAATAAGACAAGGCGACCAAACAGGGCCAACTTGCTAAATGTAAATAATCACGCTCTTGTGGTTTTACGCAGATAAGCCTGCACAGCAGTCTCATCAGATTGTTTTTGCGCGGCTTTATTTTCCAGCGTCTGCAAGGCCTGGCGCTCCCGGCAGCTCAGCTGATCCATCACTTCCCGGCGCGAAACAGCGGCCAGTAAATGCTGGCGGGCCACGGCCAGGTCCGCATCGCTTAAGGCCAGATCCTGCCTTTGCAAACTGATTAAATTCAGCAGCGAATGTTTATAGGCTCCGGCATTCGCTGCCAGCACCGGATTCGGGGCCGCACTGGCTCCGAGGTGCTGACAGAGCGATTCCATACGGCTGATATTCTTCTGATAGCGCTGCGTCAGCTGATGCTTATCCCGCACAATCGTTTCTTGCCGGTCAACATCGCTCTGGCGTAAACGCAGCATCAGTTCCAGCCGCTGCACGGCTTGTGGCGTACTCATTGCAACAGTGCCTTTAATTCTTCAAGTGATTGGGCCAGCGGAGCGGCTTCACCCACCGCCTGCTGTAAATAGGCTTCGATCCGCGGGAATAACTGCACGGCCCGGTCGGTTGCAGGATCACTGCCCGGCACATAAGCCCCCAGCGGAATCAGATCCCGCACTTCACGGTAGCGCGACAATAAAGCCTTGACCTGGCGCGCCGTGACCGCATGATCGCTGCTGCTGATCTGGCTCATACAGCGGCTGACCGACTGGGAAATATCGATGGCCGGAAAATGGCCCCGCTCGGCAAACTGCCGCGATAACACGATATGTCCGTCTAAAATCGCTCTGGCAGTGTCCACTACCGGATCCTGCTGATCATCGCCTTCCGCCAGTACGGTATAAATCGCCGTCATACTGCCATCCGGATTTTCGCCATTACCGGCGCTTTCTGCCAGATTGGGCAACAGCCCGAATACCGATGGCGGATAACCCCGGGTGGCTGGCGGCTCGCCCAGAGCCAGCGCCACTTCCCGCTGCGCCATGGCATAGCGGGTCAACGAATCGACCAGCAGCAAAACCTGGTGTCCCTGATCGCGATAATGGGCGGCAATGCTATGACAAAGCTCGGTGGCATTCAGCCGCATCAGCGGCGATTCATCGGCCGGTGCCACCACCAGCACCGCTTTGGCCAGCCCTTCCGGCCCCAGCGAGTGCTCTACAAATTCTCGTACTTCACGGCCACGCTCACCAATCAGCCCGACCACCACAATATCGGCCGAGGTATTACGGGTGATCATGCCCAGTAAAACGCTTTTACCCACACCGCTGCCGGCAAAGAGGCCCACGCGCTGGCCCTTGCCTAAAGACAGCAAACCATTAATCGCCCGCACGCCAATATCCAGCGGCTCACGCACCGGTTGTTTACGCAGCGGATTAATTTTTGGAGGAGCGGCTGCCAGTGGCAAGTCACCACCCAGCGGGCCCAGGTCATCCATCGGCTCGCCCAGACCATTCACAATCCGGCCCAGCCAGGATTCACCAATCATCAGCGTGCTGGCTTGCGGTGCCGCCTGAACCCGGGCACCGGTTTGCAGGCCAACCGGCTTTTTAAACGGCATTAAAAAAGAAACTTCACGGCGAAAGCCCACCATTTGCGCCTGCAGCCACTCGCCGGAAGAGGTTTCAATCAGGCAGCGCTGACCGGTTTCCAAAGGGCAGCCAATACTTTCAAGCAAGATGCCTGATACGCCAATTAAACGACCTGTCATGGTCGCAACCGGCACATCGTTTAAAGCCAGACGGCTCAGCGCATCTGCAATCATGCTCATGTTGCCGTACCCGGCAGGGATAACTGTTCACGCACCTGATCGAGGCACAGATCCAGCCGCTGCATACATCCGGCATCGGCTTCCATTTCGGCGTTATGAATCCGGCACTCGCCCGGAGCCAGCGCCGGATCGGCCACCAGCTGCCAGCGGGCGGCGCGCTCAGGGGCCAGCTCCAGAATCCGCTGACACTCTTCAACATTTAAATGCACCGCCACGGTCGAGGCGGTCTGCGAGGTGGCGGCTAAAGTTTCATCCACCAGAGCCAGTAACTGCACCGGCTGCAAGGTCAGCTCACAGCGGATAACCTGTTTGGCCACCTTGGCCACCAGCTCGACCACTTCCTGACGCAATGCCAGCTGATAGTCGTCAGCGGCGCGCTGAACATTATGAAAAACTTGCTCCAGCGAGGCAGCACGGTCATCAAAACGCGCCATGGCGGCCAGCCGGGCTTCGGCCTCGCCCTGAGCCTGACCGGCGGCATAGCCTTGTTTAAAACCAGCGGTTTCGCCGTTAACAACGCCTTCGGCAAAGCCATCACTATGGCCGCTGTCCCAGCCCTGCTGGTAAGCCTCGGCCGAAAGCGGAGCAGCCTCTTCACCGCTGGCCGTGGCCTGCAAACGATGCAAAGGCGGAAAACGATGGAGGCGAACCGCTTTCACTCGACCACCGCCTCTGGAAAGAGCTGCAAATCAATTTCGCCGCTGCCGGCCAGTTCACGCACTGTGGCCATAATTTCTTTGCGCACTTCTTCCACGCGGCTCAATGGCACAGGGCCGGAGCGGCGCATCATATCTTCAAAGCTTTGTGCCTGACGGCGCGGCATGGTCTGGGTAATGGCCTGGCGCACTTCCGGCTCGGCGCCTTTCAGTGCAATAGCCCATTGTTCCAGCTGAACATCTTCGCTGATCCGCATCAGGGCGGTTTCGGTCTGACGCGACAGAATAAAGAAGTCATACATCCGGCTTTCAATTTCAGCCACCAGATCGGCATCATGAGCCCGCAGCAATTCAATCATTTGCTGCTTATTGCCGGAAAAGCGATTGATAATATCGGCGGTCTGCTGCATCCCGGCCACTTCGGTGCTTTGGGTATGCAGATTATCCAGACAGCGGTTAACCAGCTCTTCCAGCTCCAGCAGCAGCTCGCGATCCACTTCTTTTAAGCGGGCAATGCCAACCAGCACATGATCCTGCGTGGCCACCGGCAGGGCTTCAACCACCTGGCCTGCCAGACTGGGCGGCAAAAAGGCCAGAAAAACCGCCTGCATCCGCACATGCTCATGCGAAATGCGGTCGGCCAGCCATTGCGGCGACACCCATTGCAAACGGGCCATTTTGGGACGAATTTCATCGCCATAGATGCTGTTAAGCACGCTGTTGGCAATATCACCACCCAGCGCCAGATCTAAGGAATGCTGTAAAAATGAACGCGAAGCGCCATGCACTCCGCTTTGCTCACGGTATTCATCAAAAAATTTCTGGATGGAAACCTTGACCGTATCCACCTTAATACCGCTCATCCGCGACATCACCTGAGTGACCGCCAGCAATTCTTCGCGGCCAAGGCAACGCAGCACATTAGCCGCCGGCTCTTCACCCATGCTTAATAAAACAATCGCCGCCTGCTCCACCGGAGTCAGCGCGGTTTCGCCCGATTGCGCGCCCGAATTATTGATTGCGTCCATCTTTTTGCACCCATTGTTTAACGACTTCGGCGACGCGTTCCGGCTCCTTGGCAGCCAGTTCTTTTAAGTGATCCACCAGCACATCCACCGATGAGCCCGCCGGAGGCAGATCATAATTTTCCAGCAAGGGAACAACCGGCATAGTCGCCGAATGTCCCGAAACACCACTCATCGTACTGCTATCTGCAGCCGTTTCCGGAGTAATATCCAGTTCGGCCGGAGCGGCCAGTCCTGGCACCGCAGCCGGTTTGTGATTCCATTCTTTCAGTAATTTAAATGCAGGCCGGACCAAAAACAGAAAGGCCAGCAACAAGCTCAGGGCATAGCCCAGCGCACTGGCCACATCGTAAATGGTGCTGCGCTCTTGCCACCATGGTGTGATGGCCGGGCGCGGCGTAAAGGGCATGGACGACACCATCAGCTGATCACCACGGCTGCTGTTGATACCCAGACCATTGCGCAGAATTTTGTCGATATTAGCGATTTGTGCCGGGCTCCAGCCGGTCTTCACCGAAGGAGCGGCCGCATTGCTTAACACCACGGCCACATTTAAGCGGCGCAAGGCACCACGAGCCTTTTTAGTGCTGGTAATGCTTTTATCGTAAGCATACTGGCGGGTCATCGCATTTTTTCTGAAGCCGTTGGCATCCGCCTCCGGCTTGGCGGCCTGCTCATTCACCGGCCGGTTGCT
>JBOFGM010000432.1:0-5081 GCA_051649105.1 Iodobacter sp.
ATTCACAGCGGTGTGGTGCAGATTTTATTAAAAACGGGCTTTGTGGGTTTTTCCATTTGCGCCGCCATTATCGGGCTGTTTATTCAGTTTGTTTATCCGCTGCGTAAAAAACTGGCCAGCCAGGATCGCTGGCTGCTGGATGCGGCAATTGCCGGCCTGCTTTTTATGCTGCCGGATTTTTTAATTGGCACGCCGGTACAGCAATATCGCACCATGCTTTTACTGGGATTTTTGCTGATCTTGCCCTATTTAATTGCCTCTGCGGCGCAAAAGGCTAAGCCATGAGTCTTGTGCGCAATTCTGTGGCCAATGTTCTGGGTTCGGTGCTGCCTTCACTGGTCACCATCATTACCACGCCTTTATTACTGCATCATCTGGGCATTGCCAATTACGGCTTATTAACCATTATTACGGCCATTACCGGCTATTTCGCCATTATTGATATTAATCTGACGGCAGGATCGGTTAAATATGTTTCCGAATACCATGCCCGTGGTGAAACTGCGCTGGAATCCCAGACTATTGTGCTGGGATTTCTGGTCTATTTACTGATTGGTATTCTGGGCGGCCTGGCGTTGTATTTTTTTGCGGCACCCTTAGCTCATGGCTTATTTGATATTGCCCCCAGCCAGGATGCTGAGGCCATTCGCACCTTAAAAATAACCGGGCTGGCCTTTTTACTGGGGCAGATTCAGCAATATCTGAACAGCCTGCCGCAGGCTTTGCAGCGCTATGATTTAACCGCCAAAACAGAATCTTTCTTTGGTATTTTTATTCCGGTGTTATCGGTTTTACTGGTGATGAACGGGCAGGGCATTTATCAGCTGCTGCAGCTGCGTATTGCGGCCAGTGCGCTGAATATTCTGCTTTTGCTGTTATTTTGTCGCCGGCTGTTTCCGGCATTTAAACTCTCGCTGCCTGGCCGCTCGCTTTGCCGCACCCTGCTAACGTTTAGCGGCTATGCCTATTTAAGTAAAGTGGCATCCCTCAGTTATGCCCATGCCGATAAGCTGATTATTGGCAGCTTATTGGGGATGGAGGCGGTGGCTTTATATAGTATTCCGGCCACCATTGTGGGGCGGATTTTAGGGCTGAGTTTCAGAATGTCATCCGTGATCTTTCCGGCTGCCAGCCATATGGCCGCCAGAGGGGAATGGGAGCCATTAAAACGGATTTATGCCGACAGTACCCGTTATCTGGCTTATTTTAACGGGATTGCCGTTGGCTTTATTTGCCTCTTTAGTTATGAGCTTTTGTATTACTGGATGGGGGCACAAATTGCGGCTTCGGGCTGGATGGTGCTGATTTTAATTGGTTTGTCTTTATATGCTGATACCTTTACCAATATTCCTTCACTCGTGAATGACGGGCTGGGGCACAGCAAAATCAGTGGTGGTTTTGCCTTTGTCCGCTCCCTGATTGGCGTTGGAATCACCTGGCTGATGGCCAGATATTATGGGGTGAATGGTGTGGCGGCCGGGCATTTAGCGGCGGCGGTGATTTCGGCTTTATTATTTATTGGCTATGTTCATGGCCGCACGGTGCCGGTGTCTTTACGGGTTTATTTAAAGAATATGATTTTCCCGGTTGCGGGATTTGGTCTGGCCTTTATGGTGCTGTTCTGGCTTAAGCCGGCCCATTTATTAAACCTATGGCAATTGATATTCAGTGCCAGCGTATTACTGCTGCTGATGATGGCCCTGGGGGTGTTTTTTGTTTTGCGCCCGGAACACCGGCAGCAATATATCACCCGCTATTTATCGGCACGGGGGGCTTAATCCATGCACCTCTTCAGGAAACGGCTATGAAAGTGGCATTTGATTACAAAATATTTGCCGGCCAGGAGTACGGCGGTATATCCAGATATTTTGTAAAGCTGGCCCAATCTCTGCTGCCGCTTAATCCTGATCTTGCGATCTTTGCACCGCAATATAAAAATAAATATCTGGCGGATTTACCGGCAGAAATCGTGTCCGGCCGGCCGGCTGGCACCTTTGCATTAAAGCATGACTCCGTGCTGGATCTTTATCGCAAGATCACATCGGCTGCCGCCATGAAACACTGGCAACCCGCCGTGGTGCATGAAACCTATTATTCGGATTTTAATATTGCGCCTGCCGCTTGCCCTAAGGTGGTGACGGTGCACGATATGATTTATGAAAAATATCCGCAGCAATTTACCCGGGATCTGCCTTTTATTGCGACCCGTAAAAAGGCGATTCTTCGTGCCGATCATATTATTTGTGTTTCAGAGCATACCCGGCAGGATTTAATTCAGCTGTTTCAGCTGGATCCGGCTAAAACCAGTGTGGTGTATCACGGCACGGATTATTTGCCGGCCATGGATCACGGTATGCCGGCGGATATCGTGGGCTCACCCTATTTGCTGTATGTGGGGCAGCGCAGCGGATATAAAAATTTTAATGGCTTTTTGCAGGCGGTGGCCGGAAGCCGTGCCTTGCGGCAGGATTTTAAAATAGTGGTATTTGGCGGCCCGCACTGGAATGCTGAAGAGACTTTATTAATCTCCCAATTGGGGTTTAATCCCGGCCAGATTATTCAAATGGGCGGGGCCGATTCGGTATTGCACAGCCTGTATTGCCATGCCAGGGCTTTTGTTTATCCGTCTTTTTATGAAGGATTTGGCTTTCCGCCTTTAGAAGCCATGGCCAGAAATTGCCCGGTGGTGGCCAGTCATTCCAGCTGTCTGCCCGAAGTTTTAGGCCCGGCGGCGGCTTATTTCCCTCCGGAAGATTCATTGGCCATGGCAGCTGCCATAGAGTCGGTGGTTTATTGCGATGAAACCATGGCCCTTTTGCTCAGCCATGGCCAGCAGCAAATTAAAAAATACAGCTGGGAGCAATGCGCGGCACAGACTTTATCGGTGTATCAAAAACTGGCGGGTCTATGAGCAGAGCCATCGATTCATTTCCCTTATTTAGTCTGGTTTTAGCCACCGTCGGCCGCACCGATCAATTAGAGCGGCTGATTGCTTCTTTAAGCGTACAAACTGAAAAAAACTTTGAATTATTGCTGATCGATCAAAATACGGATCAGCGCGTATTACCCTCTGTTGCCATGGCCCAGGCCGCCGGTATTCAGATTGAACATTATGTGTTGCACCCGGCTAATTTATCGGCGGCGCGCAATTATGGAATTCAATTAGCCAGGGGGCGCATCATTGCCTTTCCGGATGATGATTGCTGGTATGAGCCGGATACTTTGCAGCGGGTGGCCGATTATTATCGCGCCGGACACAGCCTGCAAAGCGGCGTGGTGGTGCGCTGGGCAGAGCAAACCCCCGTTGCCGGGCCGCCTGTAAAGTTTAGTCTGGCTTACAGCCGCCGTTTCCGGGACGGGCCAGCCAGCTCGATCAGCTTATTTTTACCTCAGCCATGGTTGTTGCAATTACATGGGTTTGATCCGCGTCTTGGCGTTGGCCAATGGTATGGCGCAGGGGAGGAAACCGATTTAATGCTGCGATTATTACGCCATGGGGTGGAGATTACCTCTTTACCGGATGCCGTGGTGCATCATGCTTTTGGCGGCGGCCCTAAAAACCATGCGCAAATCCGCAGCCGGGCCCGCGGTACCGGCGCGCTGTATATTAAAAACGGTCTGGCGCTGGCCACGATTATCCGTGGATTAATTGCACCACTCATATTGCCTGTTTTAAAACCACAATCCGGGAGAAATATACTGCAGGGGTGGGCAGATTTTTCCGGGCGGCTGCAAGGGCTGCTGTTATGGACCTTTAAACATGGCAGAGATCAATGAAAATCCTATTGGCAATGCTGATTTTAATCGCTGCATTTTGCCGGGCCGAAGAAGCACCGCGCCCTGTTCAATCCAGCCCCTATTTTGGAATGCATATTCACCGGGCCGATGAAGGAACGGCCTGGCCGGCGGTGGCCATGGGCAGCTGGCGCTTGTGGGATGCGCATGTCAGCTGGCCGCAATTGCAGCCGGGCCGCTTTCAATGGAATTTTGCTAAGCTGGACCGCTATGTGGCGATGGCGAAAATCACCAGGGTGGATTTATTACTGCCGCTGGGTTTGTCACCCGCCTGGGCATCGGCCAGGCCCGCTGAAAAGTCGGGCTATTCACCGGGTTTTGCGGCCGAGCCGGCATCGATCAGCGACTGGCGGATGTATGTCAAAACCGTGGCCGAGCGTTATAAAGGCAAAATTTATAATTATGAAATCTGGAATGAGGTCAATGTGCCGGCCTTTTACAGCGGCTCACCGCAAAAATTAAAAGAGCTGACTTGCGAGGCCTACCGGATTATCAAAGAAACAGATCCTAAAAATAAGCTGGTATTTCCTTCGGTGGTTTCGGATTCGGGTTTTTTTGAGAAATTATTAAAGCTCGATATTGCCCGCTGCACCGATGTGATTGGTTACCACTTTTATACTCCGCTGACCGGGCCGGAGCAGATTTTAGCCAGCGTAAATGAAATTAAAGCGCTGCTTAAAAAATATCATATTGAGCAGCCGATATGGAATACCGAATCGGGCTGGTGGATGGAAAACGCCGATGGCACGAGTGAAGCCGGGGCCGACCCGCGCTGGCGCAGAATTACGGTGGCAGAAGGCCCGGCCATTGTGGCGCGGCATTTAATTTTAGGCCGCCATGCCGGCTTATCCCGTTTTTACTGGTATGCCTGGGACAGCAGCGAATTGGGCTTAATTGAGCCGGAATTACATACCTTAAAGCCGGCCGCCATTGCCTATGATCAAACGGCAAAATGGCTGGGAAATAATGTCCCGCTCTGTGCGGTGAATCAGGGATTGTGGCGCTGCGTGATTGCTTGCGAAACAGCCTGCACTATTGTCTGGAAAGCGCAATCCGGCGGATCAAACAGCTTTGCAATGCCGGTGGGCCATGTATTAACGGCGGTAAAAAAACTCGATGGCACTATCCTTCAATCCGCAGAATTAAGATCAATCAGCGCCTGGAAAGTCTCGGAAGAACCGGTTTTAGTGGTGAGCGAGCCGGCCGGATTTAAAAATCGTAAATAAAGGTCTGTAATGGCACTGTTTTCTATTATTACTTGCACCCGCAATAGTATGGCAACGATT
>JBOFGM010000433.1:0-1449 GCA_051649105.1 Iodobacter sp.
GCAAGTGATCAGTAATATTGTCCGCCACCCCTCTTTACGCGAATATCTTCGCAGCCAGGATTTTGCCCATCCTCTGGTGTTACATACCCATCGTCCGCAAGAACAAGTGTTATCGGTGCAGCTGGTGCCCTTTGATTCCAGCCGCAAACTGCTGCTGTCACGGGATATTACTCAGCTGGACCGGGTTCAGACCGTTCACCGGGATTTTGTGGCGAATGTTTCGCATGAACTTCGTACTCCGCTGACGGTGGTGGGTGGTTTTATCGAAACCATGATCGATATGCCGGAAACAGACCCGCAGATCCGTGGCCAGCATTTACAACTGATGTACGATCAAACCCAGCGTATGCAACGTCTGGTGGATGATTTGCTAACCCTGTCCCGGCTGGAAAGCGGCCAGCAGATGCGTGAAGAAGAAGTGGATGTGCCGCAATTAATGCGCCTTCTGGCCGCTGAAGCCGAAGGCCTGTCGCAAGGCCGTCATAGCGTGGTCATCGGGCAATTAGACGCCCTCCGCCTGATTGGTAACCATGATGAGCTGCATTCGGCCTTTGGTAACCTGGTCTCCAATGCCATTCGCTATACGCCCAATGGCGGGAAAATCACCCTGTCCTGGACACTACTGCATGAACACGGCTTATTCAGCGTACAAGATTCCGGCATTGGCATCTCGCCAGAGCATGTGCCCCGCTTAACAGAGCGTTTTTACCGGGTAGACCGTGGCCGCTCACGCTCAACCGGCGGCACCGGCCTGGGGCTGGCCATTGTGAAACATATTATTCAGCGCCATCAGGCTCAGCTGATTGTGCAATCCAAAGCCGGCGAAGGCAGCCAGTTTTCGGTTAAATTCCCTCCTCAGCGCCTGATCAACACCTGACCAACCACTGAATTAAACGGCAGGGCCCACCCCTGCCGTACTTCCATCCCTTTATCCCGCAGCTCACCCATTAATGACAATGACATGCAATGCAGGTATTTTACCTAGGTCATTTCACTTATCTTCATTTCGCCGCAAAAACCAAAAATTTAAGTAATTACCCTTATGTTTTGTGCCCCAATATGCGGTTAGTTTCGCTTTGCTTTCTTTTGTCCAGCACCTTTGTCAAACCCGTTGCAGCAATTTGCGTAATTAGTGCTCTGTCAACCTGCATGAATCTTAAAAAATAGTAATAATTTTTGTTTGATCGCAAATGCTAAATGGCATGGGATAGCGGATAATTTGCGCTTCAGTCTCTGGCACGGCTTATGGTGCTACGATAGACCACACCGAAGTATCTGATCCCGGACCCGGCATCAAAGCTGGCTGTTCACTAATTTTTAGTTTGGCTATTTAAAATCGCATCTGATTAACAACCGCGAAAAAAGTAGCAAGAGTCGTTAAATAGCTACTTTTTCGCAGGTTAAAACAGCTGAGTTGTCCGCTCTTGGTTGATTTGTGTTTTTGATCGG
>JBOFGM010000434.1:0-4241 GCA_051649105.1 Iodobacter sp.
ATGAAAGTGTCAGAATCCTGGCCAGCAATACCGCCGCCGATCTGAGTAAAACTCTGCAAAAAAATGGAGCCATGTTAAAGAGTCTGGCTGAGCGTCCTCAGGTCAGAATGCTCAGCCCTCAGCACTGTGATCCCTTGCTGGCCGAGTATATTAAGCTTAATCCTGAATTCACCAATTTGATTATCCGGGACCTGCGGGCCAACCCGGTCTGCGCCTTTCGCGCACAGGCCACCAGCGCCAGTAAGACCCGCCAGCAGAGCTGGTTTACCACACTGCTTCACAGCCGGCAGCTGACTGTCGGTGATGTACCCGGTGAATCCTCCGGCAGCCGCACCTCGGTACTGGCCCAGCCCGTTTTCTCTGATAAAGGACAATTGATCGGCTTACTGGAGCTGCCGGTTGATTTACTTAAACTCAGCCAGGGTCTGCTCAATTCCACGCAAATCAATGCCGTGATCACCGTGACCGATCGCAATAAAAATATCTTACTGCGCTCCAGTAACGCAGAGCTGTTTATTGGCAAACCCACGCCGCCGCAAATAGCGGCAGCCACCGAGGCTAAACAGGAAGGATTTGTACTGCTGCCGGGGCTTGATGGCGTGTCCCGGCTCAATGCCTTTGTAACGATTCCCGGGGTGGAATGGCGGGTGGTGGCGGGGATTCCGGAAGCAGAAGTCTTTGCCGAATATCGCCGGATGTTGCGGCAAAGCCTGTATATCGGTATCGGCCTGCTGCTGCTGGCCACCGCCCTTGCCTGGCAACTGGCCGCCTTAATTATCCGACCCATTACCGCTCTGGCCATGACCGCCGCCGAAATCGCGGCCGGAGCCACCAGCCTGCGAGTGCATATTCAGGGGCCCAGTGAAATTGAATTTGTGGCCAATCAATTTAACCGGATGCTGGATGCCTGGGACAGCAGCGAGGCCAAAAGAAATGGCTCGGCCCTGCGCACGCAAACCATTCTGGATAATATGGCCGATGCGGTAATCACCATTAATATCCAGGGTGAAATTGAATCTTTTAATCAGGCTGCCAGCTCGATCTTTGGTTATTCGCCCGAAGAAGTGATCGGGCAGAATGTCTCCATGCTGATGCCGGAACCGCATCGCAGCAATCATGATGGCTATTTACAGCATTACCATAATAACGGCGAAGTACGATATATCAGCCAGCGGCGCGAGCTGGAAGGTCTGCGCAAAGATGGCTTACAGTTCCCGATTAATCTGTCGGTATCCAAAATCACCCATGCAGGTAAAACCACCTTTATCGGGCTGATCCGCGATATCACCCAGCATCAGGAAGATGAAAAAGAAATCCGCCGGCTGGCCTTTTATGATCCGCTCACCGGCTTGCCCAACCGGCGTTTACTGGCAGACCGGCTGAAGCAGGCCATGGCCACCTCCACCCGCACCGGCCAGCATGCCGCCATTATGTTTTTGGATCTGGACCATTTCAAACTGCTCAATGACAATCTGGGCCATGATATCGGCGATATTTTGCTGCAACAGGTTGCCAGACGGCTGACCAATTGTGTGCGCGATGGCGACAGCGTCGCCCGGCTGGGGGGCGATGAATTTGTCATGCTGCTGGAAGGCCTGGGCATGAATGAACGCGACGCCATCACGCAAGCCGAAATCATTGCCAATAAGATTCTGGAAGCGCTGGGACACCCCTACCGGCTGAATGATCATGTTTATAACAGCACGCCCAGCATCGGCATTGTGCTGTTTATGCAAGACGATGAAACCATGGAAGAGCTGCTGAAAAAAGCCGATGTTGCCATGTATCAGGCCAAATCGGCCGGCAGAAATACCGCACGCTTTTTTGACCCGGTGATGCAGGCCGCCGCTATTGCCCATGAGGACAGGGTCAAAGATCTGACCCGGGCGCTGGCCGGGCAGGAATTTATTCTGCATTACCAGATTCAGGTGGATTCGCACGGCACCCCTATGGGGGTTGAGGCCCTGGTGCGCTGGAATCACCCCAGCCGAGGCCTGGTTCCCCCGGCCGAGTTTATTCCTCTGGCCGAGGAAACCGGCTTAATCCTGCCTTTAGGCCAGTGGGTGCTGGAAACGGCCTGTGCCCAGCTGCTTAAATTAAACCGCCGGCCCGATACTGCGCTCTGGACCATGGCGGTCAATGTCAGCGCCTCGCAATTTGCGCAAACTGATTTTGTAGAAAATATCAGCTATGCCCTGCAAAAAACCGGGGCGAATCCCCGCCTGCTGAAGCTGGAATTAACCGAAAGTATGCTGGTGGATGATGTGGAAGATCTGATCGATAAAATGAATCAGGTTAAAACCCAGGGCGTCAGCTTTTCACTGGATGACTTTGGCACGGGTTACTCCTCGCTGTCTATTCTTAAACGATTACCTTTAGATCAGCTCAAAATTGATCAGACCTTTGTAAGAGATATTTTAAGCGACCCGAGCGACGCCATTATTGCCCGCACCATTATTGTGCTGGGCCATAGCCTGGGCTTAAAAGTGATTGCGGAAGGCGTGGAATCCAATGATCACCGGGATTTCCTGACGGTGATTGGCTGCAATAGTTTTCAGGGCTATTACTTTGGCCGCCCGGTAGCAGCAGGTCTGTTGGGTGTGCCCGCTTAATCTGTTTGCCGGTGCCACCAGGCTTTTGACGGGAACTGACGGAACGATCCAATCCACCCATTTTGCCGCCATCGCAGAGATAAACAAAGCCAGCGCAAAAACCAGAATTCCCCGGACCATGCCTTTAGCAATACCCTGCTCTTCCAGGGCGCGATGAAAGTAGCGAGCCGCAAAAATAAAGACCACAGTGGATAAAATCAAGCTCAGCATGGCGGATCCGGATCAAAGAAGCATGATTAAACACCCTCAGATTGTTTCTGGTTTCACCGAATAAATCAAACAGCATCTAAATCCGAGGTTAATCCGCATTTAATCCAGACTGGCTTCAATATCCGAAGCAAAGGCAATGGCCACGCCACCACAACCAATATTAACGCCGGCCGTGGCACTCATTTCGCATAAAAGCAATTGAATCTGGTGCGCTTTAGCCGCGCGCTTTAATTGCTGATAAGCCGGCATATCGGTCACAACAGCAGGGTCGCCCCCATAACTGACACAAATCACCGGTGCAATTAAACCCAATTCAATATGTTTAACAGCCAGAGCAAATAATTTCTCCACACCATTGTTAAAACCATTAATTCTGGCCACCGGAGTGGTTTCACCCTGATAAGCCCGGACCACCGGTTTAATATCCAGCGCACTGCCTAAGGCATAAGATAAAAACCCCACACTTTTATCGCCTTTGCGCCGGGCCTGATGGCGTAATTGCCCCAAATTGGCCGGCATTAAAAAACCCTGAGTGGTTTTAGTTAAACGCTCAATATGCCGGGCAATTTCTGAATTAGAGGCATCCTGGCTGATTAAACGGGCCACTTCGGCCACCACCAGCCCCTGGCCGGCAAAGATATTGCCGCTGTCAAAAACACGCAAAGAAAAGGGTTTTAACAGCCCTGCCTGCTCCCGTACCGGCCGGTATTCGGTAAGAATACTGTGGGCGGCCTGGGTTGCCAGATTAAAAATCTGGCTGCGCGATTGCATAACGGTCAGGCAAAACACCCAGTCAAATTCTAAAACCAGCCGGGATAAAAACAACTCACGAATTTGTTCCACAGAAAAAGGCTGAGATTCAAAATCGGCCACTCCGGCCTCAGCCTGGCGGCGATAGAAATGACGGGTTGCCGCCGGATCCCGCTTATCAATCAGGACGCCATCGGCGCCTTGAATGGTAATGGGCAAAATAATAATCTGGTGTTTATCTAAAAAGTCGCGGGGTAAATCACAGCATGAATCAGTGACCAAGCCGATGCGCATGAATGTTTTCTCCGGGGTGCCGTCTGTTGCGGCTTGTTTGCATAGAACCTTGTCATATTAAACGGATGTTTCAGTTCTCTGGCAATGCGTCTATCCCGTATAAAACACAGACTTAGTTTTTAGCCCCCGGCTAAGCATTTAAAACGAAAGCGGCTTCAGGGCAAATTGCCGTCTCAGCCAGCGTACCGGAGCGCCAATCACGGGCAGTTTCTGAAATAACTCTTCTGCCGCATCCCAATAATCGCGGTGATAATTAACCAGCCCCTGCGAATTAAAACGTAAATGCGAGGCACCATGAACGCAATAAGCCACGCCGCGTAATTCAAATAAAAAATCCCAGCTGATAAAGGCCTGACCGTTTTGCTCCATGCGGTC
>JBOFGM010000435.1:0-1139 GCA_051649105.1 Iodobacter sp.
ATACAGACTGGCAAGCGGCCTTAAAAGAAGCACTCATTGGTTTAAAAGAGGCGGGTCTATTACTTAGCGCCCCCGCCGGCATCGCCCTGACCTCACCGGAGCAAATCCAGCTGGCCACCGCAGCCAGCCTGAGTATCAATGCCGGGCAGGACGCCAGCCTGAGCCTGATGAAACGCCTGACCGTGGCCGCGGGTGAGGCAATCAGCCTGTTTGCGCAAAAAAGCGGCATCAAGCTCTTTGCCGCCCGGGGCAAGGTCGATATCCAGGCACAAAACAACGCCCTGAACCTTGCCGCGCAGCAAGATGTCAGCATCAGCAGCTCGCAGGGCAAGGTGCTGGTCAACGCTAAAGAAGAAATCTTACTGACTTCCGGCGGCGGCTATATCCGGCTTAAAGGCGGCAATATCGAGCTGGGCTGCCCCGGGGATGTAACGATTAAGGCAATTGCAATGGTGAAGCGGGGGCCAAGCAATATGGCGCAAAGTTTTAATAGCCTGCCTAAGGCGGCTTTAGATGAAGAGTTTGTATTGCAGTGGCCTTATGGTGGACGCCCTGTTGCAAATCGTCGTTTTCAGTTGTTGCGGGAAGATGGCAGCAAGATTGAAGGTATAACCGATGCAAATGGCAAAACCGGCTTACAGAAAAGTGAATTTGTTGACAATATTCAATTGAAAATATTAGGGGATAAATAACGATGTCTGTTTCTACCTCTGAATCACGCCGTGTCCGCCCCCAATACGATAATAAGGGCAAGCCCACTTGGACTTCTCCGTTTAGCAAGCCAGGCAATGGCCCGGCTCTGTGCAGCATGGTTCCTGATCGTTTTATTCCTGTGATTTTTATTCCAGGGGTGATGGGCAGCAATTTAGTAGGGATCCAAGAAGATTCTGTGAAATGGTTACTCGACTCTTCGATGACGATGTTGCCTTGGTCGAGCCCAGGAAAAGATGCTGCATTTCGTAAAGAACACCTTACTGCGCTCAATATGAAGGTGTTTGAAAAAGGCAAAATTATGAAGGGTGCCCCCCAGTCCGATGAAGAAATGCAGCGCCGGGGTTGGGGTGAAGTGGGCGCCATGAGCTATGGGGAATATTTGGTTGATCTGGAGAAAAGCCTGAATGATTTCGATGCCGATGATT
>JBOFGM010000436.1:0-1833 GCA_051649105.1 Iodobacter sp.
AGCTCATCCAGCTCTGATGAGCCGATTACCGGGGATAAGGTCATGCGGTGAAGTCCTGTTACTTAAAGGGAGTCAAAAGGGCAACCTGCCGGGATACCTGGCTACCAAGGCATAAAGAGGCTGGCCAGCCACAATATACAGAAAAATGCCGAATACATACGCGGAGCTGACAAAAATCAAACGAAATGGCGAAGAAAACCACAGTGCCACCAGAGAGTCGCAATCAGGCCCGCAGCACCTGCCCTGACCGCCAGGCAAGACATCAGATCTTCACCCCTGCGACGCAAAGCCGACATACAGCCATAGCAGACTGACAGAACCGGGGCAGATGAATCAGATCATTGGCCCTGTTCAGCACCACGATGCCCTGAGTGCCCATAACCAAAGGGATTGTATGAACTACCTTTTAGCTACTCTCGCCCTGCTCTGCCCGCTGATCGCACCGGCCGGGGTGCTCGCGGCGTCCGTCAACGTGAAGGACTTTGTGCCACTGCAAGTCACTACAGCGATTCCCCTTTTCAGCCAGATGCTGCTTTTTTCATACCCCAAGGGGTTTACCCTGATCCACTCAGAGCGCCGAAGCGAAATTTTCTTCCAGCAATACGTTCTGGATGGAGAGAGCAAAAATGACTGGTCTCAAGCCGTGCGCATCACGGCGCTTAAAAATATGGCCGCTGATTTAACCATTACTCCGGAACGCGTAGCGGCCTCCATTGCAAAAGGCTACCTGTCTGATTGCCCCAATTCACACACATTCACCCCTTTTTCCGGGCTTAAATCCGGCAGACATAATGTGTTTGCCATTGTAATGAGCTGCGGAACGATCGCCCCCAAACAAAGCGCCCCATACAGCCGATCAGAGCTGACCATTGTTATTCAGGGCGACAAAGACTACTACACCGTGCAATGGATAGAACGAAGCCTTCCATCAGAAGGGCCGATTCCATTTAATCAAGATAAATGGTCAGACCGGTTTAAGTTTCTTATCCCGATCAAACTATGCCCTGTTATTCCCGGTGAAAAACCCCCTTACCCAAGCTGCACATAAAACGCCCGGACCATTTCGCACCGTATCACTACGGCAACCACCTCTCAGATCCAAAGGCTGGATGGGCTTAAAGACGGGCCTGCATGATATCAACCTGCTACCAAAGAAGGCCTGTCTGGCTGACAGCGCACCAGGGCGGCACTATTTACCAGCCATAAGTTCAGCCAGCCCCCCTATAAAGGCACTAAAGATCGGCAAGCGGTTGCAAAGCACAGGACGATGGCGGAAAAACAACGGATAATGCGGCCCAAATCACTATGCGCATTATTTAAGGAATTACCCGATGGAAATTAAGGTCAACTTTCTGGACAAGCTTCGCCTGGAAGCTAAGTTCGATGATTTTACGGTGATCGCCGATCAGCCTGTCCGCTATAAGGGCGATGGCTCCGCACCTGGCCCGTTTGATTACTTCTTAGCGTCATCCGCCTTGTGCGCGGCTTACTTTGTAAAGTTGTACTGTGAAACCCGCAATATTCCAACCGAGAATATCCGCCTGTCGCAGAACAATATTGTTGACCCGGAAAACCGTTACCAGCAGATTTTCAAGATTCAGGTGGAGTTGCCGGCAGATATCTCTGCCAAAGACAGACAGGGCATTTTGCGTTCTATCGAGCGCTGCACCGTCAAGAAAGTAGTGCAAACCGGCCCTGAGTTTGTCATTGAAGAAGTGGAGAGCCTGGACGCCGATGCACAGGCTCTGCTCACCCTAAATTCAAGCGCCGATGCCGCTACCTATATCCTGGGCAAGGATCTGCCTCTTGAGCAGACGATTGCCAATATGTCGG
>JBOFGM010000437.1:0-2934 GCA_051649105.1 Iodobacter sp.
AAGCCCACCGATACCCTGCATGGCTCGGCAGAGCAATTAAGTGAGCGCAATAAATCTATCTTTGAAGCAATTCATCAAAATGGCATTTATCGCGGCGAAATGGAGCTGTTCCGCCGTGATGGTTCCGGCTTCTGGGCCATGGTCTATGCCAAAGAATTAGTTACGGGAGATATCAGCAAAGGGCTGATTTCCGTGATTGAAGATGTCAGCGCATCCCGGATTGCCGCCCAGGCATTACGACAATCAGAAAGGCTGAAGCGCACCATTATTGAAGGCACTGCCGACGGTTTTATTCTGATTGATAATAAAGCCCGGATTGTGGATATTAATCAGGCCTTTTGCCAGCAGCTGGGATTAATGCGCGGGGATTTAATCGGCCAGCAAACCTATAAGCTTTGGCCGGATCACGCTAATGCCATTTTCCCGGAAGATCTGTCCAGCCAGGATGGCTGCACCAATCATGTGGGCGAAGTGACCTTACGTTCCGCAGGGGGTGAAGTCCGCCCGTTTCTGATTAATTCGGCCTGTATTTATGATGAAAATAACGAGCTTGAATATGCGTTTGCTTTTCTGACCAATATTTCAAAACTGAAAGAAGTAGAACATCATTTGCTGGAGGCCAAAGAATCAGCGGAAGCGGCCAATATGGCCAAGTCGATCTTTCTTGCCAATATGTCGCATGAATTACGCACGCCCATGCATGCTATTTTATCTTTTTCTGAAATCGGCCAGGCTAAAGTCGATACTACCGACCGGCTTAATTTAATCCGTTATTTTGAGCGGATTCATTCCAGCGGCAATCGTTTACTGATTTTATTAAATGATCTTTTGGATATGTCGCGGCTGGAGGCCAATAAAATGCGCTACAGCAAAATCCGCTATGATCTGAAAGCGGTGACTAAAAGCGCATCAGCCGAGCTGACCACCCTGATTTCCGGCAAAAACCTGTATTTATTTATGGATCCGGAAACGCCGCCGTTTTTCCTGGTTTTTGATAAAGCCCGGATTACGCAGGTGATTATTAATTTACTGTCTAATGCGATTAAATTCAGCCCAACGGGCGACACCATTCATATCTCGTTTTTATCCGGCCTGACTTTAAAAAATGGCCAGGGTGCGCTGGGATTAAGTGTACGTGACCATGGCCCGGGCATTCCGGATGCAGAGCTGGATCTGATCTTTGATAAATTTATTCAAAGCAGCCGCCTGCATGGCCACGCCAGCGGCACCGGGCTGGGGCTGGCCATCAGCCGGCAGATTATTGAAGATCATGGCGGTGAAATTGTGGCGTCTAACCATGCCGATGGCGGCGCGATTTTAACCATCCTGCTGCCCGTTATCCCGCCGGAACACCGCCAGGCGGGCCAGACACAGTAAAATTCCGGCAGGCAAACGTGTGCTTCTGCCCGCTTTGAGTGCGGGAATCGTGCTTATAAGGCGTAATTAACGTAAAATCGCTCTTTTGCTTTTTTGTAGCCCTTACATGACTGATTTAGCACGCGAAGTAGGCCGTCGCCGCACCTTCGCCATTATCTCCCACCCTGATGCGGGTAAAACGACGCTCACCGAAAAGCTGCTGTATTTCTCGGGTGCGATTCAAAATGCCGGTACCGTTAAAGGTAAAAAAGGCGGTAAATTTGCCACCTCCGACTGGATGGACATCGAAAAGCAACGTGGTATTTCGGTCGCCTCCAGTGTGATGCAGTTTGATTACCGCGATCACGTGGTTAATCTGCTGGACACTCCGGGCCACCAGGACTTCTCTGAAGACACTTATCGCGTACTGACTGCAGTAGACAGCGCGCTGATGGTGATCGACGCCGCCAAGGGCGTGGAAGAGCAAACGATCAAGCTTTTAAATGTCTGCCGCCTGCGCAATACGCCCATTATTACGCTGATGAATAAGCTGGACCGCGAAGTGCGCGATTCCTTAGAGCTGCTGGATGAAGTAGAAAGCGTTCTGGATATTCGCTGCGCCCCGATTACCTGGCCAATTGGCATGGGTAAGACTTTCCGCGGCGTCTATAGCATCTTAACGGATACCGTTTTGCTGTTTACACCCGGCAAAGGTCCGCTGGATGAAGTGGAAATCATTGACGGCCTGAATAATCCGCGTCTGGATGAATTATTCCCGCTGGAAATCGATAACACCCGTATGGAACTGGAACTGGTGCGCGGGGCTTCGAACCCGTTTGTACTGGAAGAATTCCTGGCCGGTGAATTAACGCCCGTCTTCTTTGGCTCGGCGATTAATAACTTTGGTATCCGTGAAATTTTAAATGCACTGGTTGACTGGGCTCCGCAGCCAGGCGCTGCCGATGCCACGGTCAGAACCATCAGCCCGACCGAAGAAAAATTCACCGCCTTTGTGTTTAAGATTCAGGCCAATATGGATCCTAAGCATCGCGACCGGATTGCCTTTTTGCGCGTGTGCTCAGGCGAATTTACCCGCGGCATGAAATTTAAGCATTTACGGCTTAACCGTGAGATTGCGGCCAATTCGGTAGTGACCTTTATGGCGCAGGGCCGTGAGCAGGTGGAAGAAGCCTATGCCGGCGATATTATCGGCCTGCCCAACCATGGCAATATTCAGATTGGCGATAGTTTCTCTGAGGGTGAACTGCTGGCCTTTACCGGCATTCCTTATTTTGCCCCGGAAATGTTCCGTATTGTGCGCATCAAGAACCCGCTGAAAATTAAACAACTGCAAAAAGGTCTGCAGCAGCTGGGTGAAGAAGGCGCGGTTCAGGTGTTTAAACCGCTGAACGGCTCCGATCTGATTTTAGGCGCGGTGGGTGTGCTGCAATTTGAAGTGGTTGCCTCACGCCTTGCCAATGAATATGGCGTGGAAGCCGTTTTTGAATCGACCACTATCTACACCGCACGCTGGGTGAGTTGTGAAGATGAAAAAATGCTGGACGATTTTGAAGGACA
>JBOFGM010000438.1:0-20638 GCA_051649105.1 Iodobacter sp.
AAGAACCGGTTTTACCTTTCACTTCACCATTCGTGCGTTTTTCTACTTCGTGCTCGTTAATGCGGGAAGCACGTTCCAGCAGGCGCGAGTGAAGGTAGAACACATCGCCCGGATATGCTTCACGGCCCGGAGGACGGCGCAGTAACAGGGAGATTTGACGATAAGCTACAGCTTGCTTGGAGAGATCGTCATAAACGATCAGAGCGTCTTCGCCGCGATCGCGGAAATATTCGCCCATCGTGCAACCGGAGTATGCAGCGATGTATTGCAGTGCAGCGGCTTCAGAAGCGGCAGCGGCAACCACAATGGTGTGACCCATTGCGCCGTGCTCTTCCAGCTTACGCACTACGTTGGCAATCGAAGATGCCTTTTGGCCAATTGCAACATAAATACATGTTACGCCAGTGCCTTTTTGGTTGATGATCGCATCCAGAGCCACGGCAGTTTTGCCGGTCTGACGGTCACCAATGATCAGCTCGCGCTGACCACGACCAACCGGAACCATCGTATCAATGGACTTGATACCGGTTTGCAGCGGCTGAGACACCGACTGACGGGCGATAACGCCCGGAGCAATCGTTTCAATTGGCGCGGATAATGTGGTACCCAGCGGGCCTTTGCCATCAATTGGCATACCCAGTGAGTTCACAACGCGACCAATCAATTCACGGCCGATTGGAACTTCCAAAATACGGCCGGTACATTTTACTTCGTCGCCTTCTTGAATGTGCTTGTAATCTCCAAGCACAACGGCACCAACAGAATCGCGCTCTAAGTTGAGCGCAAGACCGAAGGTATTACCCGGGAATTCCAGCATTTCGCCTTGCATAGCCTCTGAAAGGCCATGTACACGAACGATACCGTCAGAAACGGAAACCACAGTACCAGTGGTACGCGTTTCGGCTGCTGTCGATAAATTCTGGATCCGAGCTTTAATCAGTTCACTGATTTCGGACGGATTAAGTTGCATGATTTCTCCTAACTCTGCAGGCTCGAAGCGAGAGCGGTTAGCTTGCCGCGGACAGAAGCGTCAACGACCAGATCACCTACCGTCACCTTCACGCCCCCGATGAGTTCCGGGTTAACGCTGACTTGGGTTGTGACCTTACGGTGCAGCTGCTGGGATAGGGTTGCCGAAAGCTCGGCAACTTGAGAGTCGGTCAGAGCAAAGGCGGATTCGATGCTGGCTTCTACTTCGCCAGCGTCCGCTGCTTTGTACTCTTCAAACAACGCGGCCATCGCCGGTAAGGCGGTGAAACGGCGGTTTTCGAGTAAAGCATCGAGGAAGTTATGCACTTCATCGCTCAGCTGACCACCCAATAGCCCAATCAGCAGCTCCTTAACTTGAGCCACGGAAAACTTTGGATTAGCTACAACTTCCAGCGCTAACTCGTTACCTGAAATCAGGGCGAGCTTAGCCAGCACATCCGACCATAAAGGCAGTGTGCTGGATTCTTTAGCCAGACGAAAAATAGCTACGGCGTAGGGTCTTGCGACGGTAATGAGTTCTGCCATGACAGTCTTACAGTTCCGCTTTGATGGATGCTAACAACTCGGCATGGGCATTCGCGTCAACTTCACGGCGCAGAATCTTCTCGGCACCCATAAGGGCCAAGCCTGCTACCTGCTGACGTAATGCTTCTTTTACCTGTTGAATTTGCTGGTCAATTTCCGCTTGAGCGCCGGCAACAAGGCGTTCGCCCTCTGCCTTTGCATGGCCCTTGGCTTCTTCAACCAATTGCGCACCGCGTTTTTCCGCTTGAGCAATGATTTCAGCCGCGTGCTGCTTTGCTTCGCGAAGCTTGTCAGCCGATGCTTTCTCGGCCAATTCAAGATCTTGCTTGGCACGATCAGCAGAAGCTAAGCCATCGGCGATACGCTTAGCACGCTCGTCCATAATCTGGGTCAGCGGAGGCCACACGAATTTCATCGTGAAGATGACCAAGATCGCAAAAGTGATCATTTGGCCAAAAAGCGACAGATTAATATCCACGCTGATGTCCTCCTAAAAGACGGGCTAGATTACTTAGCAACGAGGCTCAGCAGCGGAGTAAGGAACGGGTTGTTGAATGTGTAAAGCATTGCAACACCAACACCGATCATCGAAATAGCATCAAGCAAACCAGCAATAATAAACAGCTTAGTTTGCAATACAGGGATCATTTCTGGCTGACGGGCAGCAGATTCCAGGAATTTACCGCCGAGCAAAGCAAAACCAAGTGCAGTGCCGATAGCAGCTAAACCGATGATGATCGCGGCAGCGATAACAGTCATGCCTTGAACGCTAGCAATTACTTCTGGTGCAACCATTTCTAATATCTCCAAGAGGAAGGTTGGGTAAAACAAGGGGAAAACAAACACTCACAACCGCCAGCCGAAGCTGGCAGCCAGAATTAATGATCTTCAACCGCAAGGCTAAGGTAAACAATCGTCAACATCATGAAAACGAATGCTTGCAGAGTAACAATCAGAATGTGGAAGATGGCCCATGGTGCGCCCAGAACCCACTGTGCCCAGAATGGCAGCAGCGCGATCAGAATAAAGATCAGCTCACCGGCATACATATTGCCGAATAACCGCAGAGCTAAGGAAATTGGCTTGGCAATCAGTTCAACCAGCTGGAATGCTAAGTTAACCGGAGCCAGAATCAGCATCATCACCGTGCCTTCGGCATGGAATGGGGCGGTCAGCAATTCTTTAAACCAACCGACTAAACCCTTGGATTTAATCGAGAAGCCAATAATCAGCAGCATCACAGCAATCGACATGGCGAAAGTCTGGTTCACGTCGGCGGTAGGCACAACGCGCAGCTTTTCAATACCAAATACATGCAGACCAATCCATGGCAGCAGATCCACCGGTAAAAAGTCCATGGCGTTCATTAAGAACACCCAACAGAAAATCGTCAGGCTTAAAGGACCGATCACTTTAGACTTACCGTGAAATGCATCTTTAATTTGAGAGTCGACCATTTCCACGATCATCTCAACAAAGTTTTGCAGCCCTCCTGGTACGCCTGCCGTGGCTTTACGTGCTGCATAAGCAAATATGCCGACAAAAAGAAGACCAAGAACGAGAGCAACCCAGAAGGTATCCAAGTGGAAACCTGCAGCCGTCTGATTAAACGACAGATGGTGCTGGATATATTCGGTGGCGTTAGCTGGTGCGTGATGTTCAGACATAGTTATTTTTTGCCGTCAAATTTTATCAAAAGCCCAAACCAAAAGGCGCTGGTGGCGGCGAGATAACCCGCAAACGTCCACAACCACTCGGCCTTCCGGTACAAAATGAACAACGCCGCAAAAGCGACGAGTGTACAAACCAACTTGCACATTTCAGCAGCAAAATGCTGCTTTAGAAGTACTGCTGGAGGAGCAAATTCAACACGATATGCAATGGAGGCATAAAGCACACTCCCCACTACCGCGATAAATCCACCCAGTAAACTTGAAATTGCCGGATTCTGTCCCAAGATCAAGAGGAGCAGGAGGGCCATAGCAATGGCGATCCCAATTTTTAGCCGGATTATTCCCCGAACCTGTGCTTTCCCGATCATTGTTCCACCACTAAGGAAAAACCCCGCGATTATACTAAGCTGTTTTGTGCTGCGTCAATTTTACCCATGACTGTTTTAAGTAAAATCCGCCTGTCATTTTGTAGTCGACAGTTCTGGCATACATTATGCTTGCGCCGAACTGGCAAAGTATTAATCCAATCTTTTTTAAATCTTTCCAAGCAAGTTTTCTAACTGTTCAGAACTGCTATATTCAATAGTAATGCGGCCATGACCCTGCTTACCGGGCTTAATCGACACTTTGGCTCCAATGCGATCTGATAGTTCCTGCTCACGCTGCACTATCTGCGGATCAGCCGGTTTAGGCTGTTTTACTGACGGCGTTTCTTGTTGTTTTTTAACCAAAGCTTCGGTTTCTCTGACCGAAAGCCCTTTTAAAATAACAAGACGGGCCAGATCCAGCTGACCCATCACGTCTAAAGGCAGTAAAGCACGAGCATGCCCCATACTGAGCTGGCCTGCCATTAGCATATTCCGCAGTGGCTCAGATAAACTCAATAATCTTAATAAGTTTGTGACACTGGCCCGGGATTTGCCTACTGCGGTGGCAGCGGAATCATGAGTCATGCCAAACTCTTCGATCAGCCGCGACAGGCCCAGTGCTTCTTCCAGCGGATTTAAATTTTCACGCTGAATATTTTCAATCAGTGCCATTGCTAAAGCGGCTTCATCGGCAATATCCCGCACCAGGGCAGGTATTTCCGTTAATCCGGCTTTAACCGATGCACGCCAGCGGCGCTCACCGGCAATAATTTCGTATTTATCCAGTCCTACCGGCCTGACCAGCACCGGCTGCATTAAACCCTGAGCCTGAATAGAGGCGGTCAGTTCTTCTAAGGCCTCTTCATCCATCTGCAAACGCGGTTGGTATTTACCCGGTTGCAGGCTGGTGACCGGCAAATTTTGCAAAGAATCCTGGCTCTCCCCCATCAACGCATCTAAGCCACGTCCAAGTCCTTTCATTTTCATGCTGTGGGGATCTCTTCTAGCAGGTTGTGGCGGGCCAGCATCTCTTCAGCTAATTGAAGATACGCTTGTGCACCTTTGGAGTTTTTGTCGTAGGACAAGATCGGGCGACCATATGACGGTGCCTCGGCCAGGCGAATATTACGCGGTATGACAGTGTGATACAATTTGCTGGTGTAATGCTTAATTAATTGATCTGATACCTGTTGCGCCAGCGTAGAACGTGGATCAAACATGGTGCGCAGCAGCCCTTCAATCTCGATATGACGATTCATGGACTGTTTCACCCGTTTCAGGGTGTTAACCAGATCAGATAAGCCCTCCAGCGCATAATATTCACACTGCATCGGGATCAGAACCGCATCGGCCGCAACCAGACCATTCAGGGTCAGCAGCGTCAGCGCCGGCGGACAATCCAAAATAATATAATCATACTGATCAGACACCAGCGCAAAAGCATCTTTCAGCCTTGATTCGCGCTTCACCTGATTAACCAACTCCACTTCTGCCCCGGCCAGATGCCGGTTTGCCGGCAAGACATCAATCCCGGCCGATTCTGAACGCACAATGGCATCCTGAATCTTTGCTTCACCCAGCAGCACGTTGTAAACCGAACAGGCCAGTTTAGCCTTATCGATGCCCACACCCATGGTGGCATTGCCCTGCGGGTCCAGATCCGCCAGCAGAACTTTTCTGCCCAGATGGGCCAGACTCGCAGCCAAATTAACGGCCGTGGTGGTTTTACCCACACCGCCTTTTTGATTGGCAATGGCCAGGATTTTCATAGTCCTTAAACCTTCACAACATGCACAAGACAACGTTCAGCATCGATTCCCGGCACCTTTAAATGATCGACCGTCGTTACTTTTACATTGGCAGGCAGATTGGCAATTTCTTCATGAGGATAAACTCCTTTCAGAGCCGCCCATTCGCCATCTTCCGCCAGTAAATGGCTGGTTAATTTTACAAAATCACCCAACTCGGCAAAAGCACGGGAAGTAATAATCTGAAAAGGCGCTTCTGGCTTATAGAGTTCAACGCGCTCGGTCAGCACGGTCACATTGGTCAGCTTTAATTCCGCAATCACCTGACGCAAAAAGGTGGTTTTTTTATGGTTGGAATCCAGCAAAAACAGCTGCCAGTCCGGACGGACAATGGCCAGCGGAATGCCTGGCGTACCAAAACCCGAGCCCACATCCAGAATACGGATATTTTCACCTTTAAAATGCGGCAAAGGGGCCAGCGAATCTAAAAGATGATGCGCCACCATCCGTTCTGGCTCGCGGATCGCAGTCAGGCTGTAGGTTTTATTCCATTTGGCAATCAGCGCCACATAAGCCAGCAAGCTGACGGCCTGTGCGGTGGATACATCCAGTTTAAGTTCGGCTAAGCCAGCGGCAAGTTCAGAAAACAGGAAGTCGGAGGCAGTCATTCAGTAACCTTTCTCGCATCTAGCGTTTGTTTTTTCTTAAGATGAACCAGCATTAAAGCGATCGCTGCCGGAGTAATCCCGGAAATTCTGGACACCTGGCCCATGGTTTCCGGCTTATGCTTATTCAGCTTTTGCTGCACTTCTTTGGATAAACCCGATACATCGGTGAAATCCAGATCCGGCGGCAGAGGAAATTCTTCCAGATTATCGCGATTGGCCACTTCAGATTGTTGCCGCTCGATATAACCCTGATATTTCAATTGAATTTCAACCTGCTCTGCCACCAGCGGATCTTCCACTGCCGGCTGAGCCATCTCCAGTGTCATCAGGCTATCGTAAGAGACTTGCGGGCGGCGCAGCAAATCGGCCAGCGTATATTCACGCTCAATCGCTTTACCCAGCACACGCTCCGCATCTGCAGCAGCAAGAATACGTGGATTTACCCATGTAGTGCGCAACCGTTCCAATTCTAAACCGATTGCATCGCGTTTTTTACAAAACACATCCCACTGCGCGTCTCCGATAAGACCCAGCTCACGGCCCATTTCGGTCAGGCGCAGATCGGCATTGTCTTCCCGCAGCTGCAGACGGTATTCGGCACGGCTGGTAAACATACGATAGGGCTCAGTCACCCCGTTGGTCACCAGATCATCGGCCAGCACGCCGATATAAGCCTCGTTGCGTTTAGGTGTCCAGGCGTCTTTTTCGCGCACATATAAACCGGCATTCAGCCCGGCTAACAGGCCCTGAGCCGCCGCTTCTTCGTAGCCGGTGGTGCCATTGATTTGCCCTGCAAAAAATAAGCCGGCAATATTTTTGGTTTCAAAACTGGCTTTTAAATTACGCGGATCATAGTAGTCATACTCAATGGCATAGCCCGGACGCAGAATATGAGCGTTTTCCATCCCGGCAATCGAGCGCACCGCCGCCAGCTGAATATCAAAGGGCAGACTGGTTGAAATCCCGTTTGGATAATATTCATGCGTATCCAGACCTTCCGGTTCCAGGAAGATCTGATGACTGTCTTTATCGGCAAAACGATTAATTTTATCTTCAATACTTGGGCAATAACGCGGGCCCACGCCTTCAATCTTGCCGGTAAACATCGGGCTGCGATCAAATCCACTGCGGATAATGTCATGCGTTTTAAGATTGGTATGGGCCATCCAGCAAGGTAATTGCTGAGGATGCATGCCGACATTGCCGCGTACAGAAAACACCGGCTCCGGCGTATCGCCGTATTGGGCTTCCAGCTGAGAAAAATCAATGGTGCGGCCATCAATACGCGGCGGCGTACCGGTTTTAAGGCGCCCCGCGGGTAAATTCATCTCGCGCAAGCGTGCCGCCAGCGTGACCGAAGCCGGATCCCCTGCCCGTCCGCCCACATGGTTTTCCAGACCCACATGGATTTTGCCGGAAAGGAAGGTACCGGCAGTCAGCACCACGGCCGCGGCTTCAAAGCGAATACCAATTTGGGTAACGACGCCGGTGACGCGATCACCATCCAGAGTAATGTCATCCACAGCCTGCTGGAATAAATCCAGATTCGGCTGATTTTCCAGCATATGACGCACCGCCGCCTTATAGCGGATCCGGTCGGCCTGTGCCCGGGTCGCCCGCACGGCCGGCCCCTTGCTGGAATTTAACGTTTTAAACTGAATGCCGCCCAGATCGGTGGCCAGTGCCATGGCACCGCCTAAGGCATCCACCTCGCGCACCAGATGCCCCTTGCCAATCCCGCCAATCGACGGGTTGCAAGACATCTGACCAAGGGTTTCAATATTATGGGTCAGCAATAAAGTTTTATTGCCCATACGGGCGGCCGCCAACGCAGCCTCAGTGCCGGCGTGACCGCCGCCGACCACAATCACGTCGTATCGAGTAGGGTAAAGCATAGCGTGGGGCATCCAGCAAGCAAAGGGGCAAGATTTTACGCCGTATCTGCCGGTACGACTATCGCGGAGCGATAAAATGCAAACGCTGCATTTTAAACCGGGGTGTTCCACGTGGAACAAAAAAGGCGCTGTTTCCAGTAACTATGCCGGTGACAGGCCCTGCCCACCCGGCCTGCGGCCATGATCAGGACAAAAAAAACGGCTGGCCTGTGCCAACCGTTTTCTGCCAACCTGATAATAATTAAACCCGGCAAATTTATAAAATACCAAATTCGCGCGCCGCTTCTAATGCCGCACCCACGATACCGGCATCGTTTTTAAGCTCGGCTGGCACCACAGGAAAACGCAGGCCTTTTAATTCAGGAATAAATTTTTCATGCTTTTTACTGATGCCGCCGCCGATAATTAATAAATCAGGCGAAAGCAATAATTGTAAATGCAGAACATATTCATTTAAACGCTGAATATATTCCTTCCATTTCATATTCAAGTCATCTTTCACTTTACCCGAACAGTATTTCTCAGCAATTTCATTATTTTTAAAAATAAGATGACCAAATTCAGTATTGGTAATCAGTTTTCCATCCATAATTAAAGCACTGCCAATTCCGGTTCCCAGCGTAATGACCAGTACCTTGCCTTTTTGTCCTTTAGCCGCACCAAATACACCTTCAGCAAGACCTGCGGCATCCGCATCATTCATTAATTTCAGCGGTAAACCAATCACCTCAGACAAAATCGTTTGCGCCGGCGCTTCCAGCCAGGAAGCATCCACATTCGCCGCTGACAACGTCACCCCATTATGCACAATCGCCGGGAAGGTACAGCCAACCGGGCCAGTCCAGTTAAAATGCTCAACCAGCTGTTTAACCACTTCCCCTACCGCCTGTGGCGTAGCAGGTTGTGGTGTATCCAGACGAATCCGCTCTGCCAGCAATTCTCCCGTTTCAACATTAACGGGA
Organism: Iodobacter sp.; assembly: GCA_051649105.1. Classification (GTDB taxonomy): domain Bacteria; phylum Pseudomonadota; class Gammaproteobacteria; order Burkholderiales; family Chitinibacteraceae; genus Iodobacter. Next base: position 8,830 of record JBOFGM010000438.1, read on the forward strand.
GCACCTTTAATTCCCGTGCCACCAATATCAATACCCAGAACAACTTTTTGAGGTGTTATTTGTTCAGTCATTATTATTTCGCTCGTAAATTGATATCTTAATTTTGCTTATGCAAAGATGGATTAGATATTCATTAATATACTTATTTTTTCAAAGCCGCTTTGAGCTCGGCCAAACGTTTTTTATCTTCCTCAGCTTTTTGTCTGACCGTTTCAATTTCATTGCGTTTTATCTGCTTATCCGCTTCAAGATCATTAATTTCTTTTTTCACTGAAGCCATTTCAGCATTTAAATCCGCTGGAACCGGACGCTTAGATTTTTCCAGCCGGGATATTTGTTTATCCAGACGTGCTTTTCGCTCCAATGCCGCCTGTAACCGGGTGACATTGCCAGCCGCTACCGACTGAATCATTTCAATACGCCGGTCCCGGATTAAATCAATATCCCCCGGGCCGGAAAAAGATTGCAATAGTGCGCGGTCTTTACGCTGCTGCTCTTTTTGTTGCTGTACCAACGCCTGCTGTTTATCCCGCTCTTCCTGACTGATCACCGGTGTCGGAGTGGATTTAACCATGCCGGATTTATTCAGCTCGGTAACACCCGCCACAGGAGCCGTTACCGGAGGCTTATCGCTGTATTGCACCCGGCCGGTTTCATCGACCCAACGATACAACTTGGCTGACACGGGTGTCATCCACAGCGATAACAACAGAAAGAAACTCAGACCACGCATGCTCAGACCTTTTTAGATACCGTACTGATTACGATAAGCGCTGACCCGGGCCAGGTTCTCATCCATACCAGGCTGAGCGGCCAGATAGCCAAGCAAATCGTCCAGCGAGGCAATAGGAATCACCGGAATTCCAAATTGCTGCTCCACTTCCTGCACCGCAGACAAGGTACCCTGCCCGCGCTCCATCCGGTCCAGCGCAATCAGCACCCCGGCCGGCTCTGCCCCGGCGGCACGGATCATTTGCACCGATTCACGCACCGAAGTGCCGGCCGAAATCACATCATCAATAATCATCACACGGCCTTTAAGCGGCGCGCCCACCAAAACGCCACCTTCACCATGATCTTTTGCTTCTTTGCGGTTAAATACAAACGGCACATTCCGGCCCTGAGCCGCCAATGCCACTGCCGTGGCAGAAGCCAGAACTATTCCTTTATAGGCGGGCCCGAACAGCACATCAAACTCTGTACCCGACGCCAGCGCTGCACGGGCATAAAACTGAGCCAGTGCACCCAGCGATGCGCCATCGCTAAATAATCCCGCATTAAAAAAGTACGGCGATTGGCGGCCGGCCTTGGTGATAAAATCACCGAAACACAGCACATTTTGCTCTACAGCAAAAGAAATAAAGTCCCGACGAAAATCACTCATTGCTGTTCCTTAAATTGATGACCCATTTAACCTGCTCTTGCAAAACAAAGGGCAAAAATCACTCAGTGAAAAACAGAAATCAGCGCGTAATCTGGCTGTTTCCGGATTTTTTTTCGCAGAATAACTTCACTTTCCCATTGTTTTAACGCCGTTTGGCCGCAAGCATAACATTTCTTACAAAAGGACACCGAATGCGCATTATCAGTGCAAATTTAAACGGTATTCGATCAGCTGCAAATAAGGGCTTTTTTGAATGGCTGACCACGCAGAATGCCGATGTGGTCGCCCTGCAAGAACTTAAAGCACAAGAAGCCGATCTTTCCCAGCAAATGAAGACCCCACAGGGGCTGAAAGGCTTTTTTCATTATGCTGAAAAAAAAGGCTATAGCGGCGTTGGCCTTTATTGCCGCCGTGAGCCAGACCGGGTCATTACCGGCTTAGGTATTGCCGATATCGATTTTGAAGGCCGTTATTTACAGGCTGACTTTGGCAATTTATCCGTGGTTTCATTGTATCTGCCATCGGGCTCTTCTTCTGAAGAACGCCAGCAGGTGAAATTCTCATTTTTAGAGCGGTTTCGACCGCACCTGGAAGCGCTGGTTGCCAGCGGCCGTGAAGTGGTCATTCTGGGCGACTGGAATATTGCCCACAATGAAATTGATATTAAAAACTGGAAAGGAAATCTGAAAAATTCGGGTTTCTTGCCAGAAGAGCGCAGCTGGATTGGCAAATTATTCAGTGAGCTCAATTATGTGGATATCTGGCGCAAGCTTTATCCGGAGATTCCGGGCTACACATGGTGGAGCAACCGGGGTCAGGCCTATGCCAATAATGTGGGCTGGCGTATTGATTACCACATTACCACGCCCGGTATTGCCGCCACGGCACTCAATGCCTCGGTGTATAAGGACGAAAAGTTCTCCGACCATGCCCCGCTGATTGTGGATTACGATTTCCCACACTAAAGCCATAGCAGGGCGGCTGGCCCGCCCTGCTCGCTATCAGGCCTGAATGACCGGTTTTTCTGCATGCCATGGTGCAACTTTAAACAGCAGCAACATGCCGGGGATCGCCAGCAAGGTGCAGAGAAAAAAGAAATTGGTCCAGCCAAACTGCTCCACCAGCCAACCGGTACTGGCATTAAAAAAGGTACGCGGCACCACGGCCAGACTGGTAAACAAAGCAAACTGGGTGGCGGTATAGCGCGGATCGGTGGTTTTAGCGATATAAGCAGTAAATGCCGCCGTACCCAGCCCCACGCCCAGCGCTTCAAAGGCAATGACCGCGGCCAGAGCCACTTTATCGGCCCCGGCGGTGGATAACCATGCAAACCCCAGAATCGACAGCACCTGCACCACGCCAAACACCCACAGGGCACGGTTAATCCCCAGCTTAATCATCCAGATACCGCCGACAATACCGCCAAATACGGCAGGCCACAGGCCGGCATTTTTTGCGATCACGCCAATTTCTGTTTTGGTAAAACCCAGCTCCAGATAAAACGGCGTCGCCAGAGCCGTGGCCATGCTGTCGCCCAGCTTGTATAAAAAGATAAAAGCCAGAATCCACAGCGCATTACGCCAGCCATGCCGGGTCATAAATTCATGGAAGGGCTCGACCACCGCTTCGCGCAATGTTTTAGGTAAACGCACCAGCTGAGGCTCTTTCACCAGCAGGGTCATGGCAATGCCCGGCAGCATAAACAGAGCCGTCAGCATAAAGACCTGCGCCCAGGGCAGATGGTCGGCCAGAATCAGCGATAAAGCGCCCGGAATCAAGCTGGCAATCCGATAGGCATTCACATGCACCGAGGTGCCCAGACCCAGCTCTTCGTCGCTTAAGATCTCCCGGCGATATGCATCCAGCACAATATCCTGACTGGCACTAAAGAAAGCCAGCCCCAGCGCCACGCAGGCAATCGGCCATAGATCCAGCCTGGGGTTGAAAAATCCAAAGCAGGTAATCAGCACCAGTAAGGCCACTTGCGTCAGGAGCATCCAGCCGCGCCTGCGGCCCAAGCCCGGCAGCGCATAGCGATCCAGCAAAGGGGCCCAGATAAATTTCCAGGTAAACGGAAATTGAATCAGAGCAAAAAACCCAATGGCTTTTAAGTTAACGCCTTCACTTTTTAACCATGCTGGCACCAGATTGATCAAAATATACAGCGGCAAACCCGAGGCGAATCCGGTAAAAACACAGATCAGCATACGGCGGGTAAATAACAGCGACTTCCAATCAGTAGTAGACATGGTATCAGGCGAAAAAAAAGAGCCACCATACCGCAAAGCAGGCCATTCAAGGTTATTACTCGTCATTATTATAAAAAAACACAGTCGCTCTTTGGCCAAAAGTAAGCAAACAAGCCATATCCCGCGCCCTGCTGGTAAACCCCAATAGGACAAGGCAGATAAATCAGGCTAAGGTTAATTCAAACAATCGTTTGGAAATGACACCGATGCAGCACTACACTCAGCTGTTAAGCCCGCTCGATCTGGGCTTTACCACCCTTAAAAACCGCGTATTAATGGGCTCAATGCATACCGGGCTGGAAGAAGCGGCCGATGGCCCGGAGCGGATGGCTGCTTTTTATGCTGAGCGTGCCAAAGGCGGCGTGGGCTTAATGGTCACCGGCGGAATTGCCCCCAATGCGGCAGGGCGGATTTATGAAGATGCGGCCATGCTGGCCGATGAAGCCGATCTTCCCCGCCATACCCCGATTACAGAAGCGGTACATGCTGCCGGCGGGAAAATCTGTTTACAGATTCTGCATGCCGGCCGCTATGCCTACCATACCGCCAGTGTGGCGCCATCGGCCATTGCCTCGCCGATTACGCCCTTTACTCCCCATGCTTTAACTGGCGATGAAATCGCTGCCACCATTGCCGATTTTGCCCGTACGGCCAGATTGGCTCAGGCGGCCGGCTATGACGGCGTGGAAATTATGGGTTCCGAAGGCTATCTGATTAACCAGTTTTTATGCAGTCATGTGAATCAGCGTGACGATGAATGGGGCGGGGATTCCACCCGTCGTCAGCGGATTGCCATTGAAATCAGCAAAGCCGTGCGCGCCGCCGTCGGCCCGAATTTTATCGTGATCTTCCGCCTGTCTTTACTGGATCTGGTGCAGGATGGCGGCACACTGCCGGAAGCTATTATTCTGGCGCAGGCCCTGGAAGCCGCCGGGGTCACCATGATCAATACCGGTATTGGCTGGCATGAAGCACGAATTCCCACCATTGCCGCCGCAGTGCCCCGTGGTGGTTTCAGCTGGGTAACGCGCAAGCTGAAAGATCATGTTTCTATTCCGCTGATTGCGGTAAACCGGATTAATACCCCGGAAATTGCCGAGCATATTCTGGCCAGCGGCGATGCCGATCTGGTGTCCCTTGCCCGGCCTTTGCTGGCCGACCCGGATTTCGTCAATAAAGCGGCGGCCAATCAGGCGGGGCAGATTAATACCTGTATTGCTTGCAACCAAGCCTGTCTGGATCATGTTTTTGACGGAAAACCGGCCTCTTGTCTGGTTAATCCGCGCGCCTGCCGCGAAACAGAATTCCCGCAAACCATGGCTAACCAGCCGAAACGCGTCGCCGTGATTGGTGCCGGCCCGGCCGGCCTGTCCTGTGCCACTGCGGCAGCCCGCCGGGGTCATCAGGTTACGCTGTTTGAAGCAGCCGGCTCGATTGGCGGCCAGTTTGGCATTGCGCAAAAAATCCCGGGTAAAGAAGAATTTACCGAAACGCTGCGCTATTACCGCAGCCAGCTCGACCATCCGGGCGTCACCGTTAAGCTTAATCACTTTGCCAAAGCCAGTGAGCTGGCGGGGTTTGATGAAATTGTGGTCGCCAGCGGCGTAAAACCCCGCCTGCCGGATATTGCCGGCATTGATCACCCTTCGGTGGTGTCCTATCCCGCCCTGCTGCGCGGTGAAGTAGCACCCGGCCAGAAAATCGCCATTATTGGTGCCGGGGGCATTGGGGTGGATACCGCCGTATTCTTATCCGAAACACACAGTGATTTAAATCCAAGCGACAGCTTTATCCGCGACTGGGGCATTGATGCCAGCCTGAGCAGCCCCGGCAGTCTGACCAAACCGGCGATGCAAGCCAGCGGGCGCGAAATCTGGCTGCTTAAACGCAGCAAAGGCAAACCAGGCAGCGGCCCCGGCAAGACCACGGGCTGGGTGCACCGGGCCACCTTGCAATTGCGCGGCGTCAATCTGCTGGGTTCGGTGGAATATCTGAAGATCGACGATGCAGGTCTGCATATCAGGCAAAACAATGAAGAAACTTGCCTCGCCGTGGATCAGATTGTGCTTTGTGCGGGGCAGGAATCCGTTACCACGCTGTGGGATGAACTGAATGCTGCCGGCGCTCCGGTGCATCGTATTGGCGGCGCCTTGCTGGCGGGTGAAGTGGATGCCAAACGCGCCATTGCAGAAGGTTTTAATCTGGCGATGAGCTTTTAAACATCTGATTCATAAAAACAACAAAAACCATCGCTGCCACAGCGGTGGTTTTTTTTCTTGAACTCAGGCTTTAAACAGACCACTGGCCGTATTCAAAGCCCCCGCCGGGAAAAGACCAGTGCCCCCGGGTAATAAGCCAGCCAGCGTCTTTAAAGCGGGCTTGTGCCCGATAAATCGCCGGGCGCGAACACCGCACCTTGCGCAATGATCCGGTTAAACCCTGGCTTTACCCCGCAGATGGCCACGGGAAAAATTAATTTCCTTTTTTTGGCATCAGAAACCATAACAACAAATAAACAATCAGACCGGGAAAAGCCGCTGATAAGCAGGACACAATCACAAACACCAGACGCAGTTTGCCCGAACCAATTCCAAAATACTCTGCCAGCCCGCCCATTACACCGGCAATCCATGCATCATCATTACTTCTGCGCAAACGCTTATCCATTCTTTATTTTCCTTTTTTATAAACAGCGATAACCACCTGTTAACCGGCAAAAAATAACACGTTTATGTTTTATAAAAAGCTGAAAACATACCAACTGTTAAATCGTCTCTTTCCACAAAGAGATGCAGACTAATACAAACCACCGGGAAAAGAGCATGCAAATACCATAAATCATGCTGCCAGCCATTTTGACACAAAGCACGGAAATAATTTCAGCACAGACCAACGAAAAAAAGCCCGTCACAAGGACGGGCTTTTAAGGTTACGGCTGTTATTTCTTAGCTAAGACACTGGCAAATTCCTGTGCCTGTTGGCCAACAATCAAATGGAACACTTGATCGCCTTGTGGCATCACCCCTTCTACACCGGCATCCAGCAACGCGGCTTCGTTAAGGCGTGCTGCATCAAGCAGCTCAACACGCAGACGGGTGCCTGCAATGGCTTCCAGCTTGCGGATATTAGATAAACCACCCAGCGCAGCCTGAATCTTAGTGGCCTTGCTGTTGATATCGCTGTCGCTGATAACAGGAGCAGATGCAGCCACAACTGGCGCAGCCGCTGCTGCAGGAGCAGGTGCAGCATCTAAATCAGCTTCAGGACCTGCTACTTTCAGGTAGCTCACCATATCAGATTTCAAATTATCTGATTGAGTACCAAAAATCGCCTGAATACCATTACCTACAACCATCACGCCAGCAGCGCCCATGGATTTCAGTTTTGGTTGGTTAACTTTAGAAATATCTTTAACTGAAATACGCAAACGAGTAATACATGCATCCAGACCGTTGATATTGCTGCGACCACCAAATGCCAGAACTAATTCACGGGCACGGCCATGTAAACCTGTGTCAGCAACAAATTCTTCAACTGATTCATCTTCACGACCTGGTGTTTTCAGGTTGAGTTTTACGATGACAAAACGGAATACTGAGTAGTAAATAGCTGCATAAACCGCACCCAATGGCAGGATTAACCACCAGTTTTGCGCGTATTTACCCAGAGCATTAAACATCAGGAAGTCGATACCACCTTGTGAGAAGCTAAAGCCCATATGGATATGCAGGGAGTTAGCAACAAACTGAGTGGAAGCCGCCAGTAATGCATGGATCAGGTAAAGCTGTGGAGCAACAAACAAGAATGCAAATTCAATTGGTTCTGTAATACCAGTCATAAATGATGTCAGCGCAGCTGAAACCATAATACCGCCGATTTTTACGCGGTTTTCTGGCTTAGCTGTATGCCAGATAGCAACGGCAGCTGCTGGCAGACCAAACATTTTGAATAAGAACGCACCAGACAAGATACCGGCAGTAGGGTCACCAGCAAAGAAGCGGGCGATATCACCGTGTACAGCTGGCTTGCCATCTACAACGTAGTTACCAATTTCAAAGAAGAACGGAACGTTCCAGATGTGATGCAGACCAAATGGCACCAGCATCCGTTCTACGAAACCGTACAAGGTTGCAGCAATACGCGGATCTGCATAAGCAGCCCATTGCGAGAAGCTCTTAATCACGCCTTGAATCGGAGGCCAGATCAGGGACAAGATCACACCAACAAAAATGGCCGCAATACCCGTTGCGATTGGCACAAAACGCTTACCGGCAAAGAAGCCAAGGTAAGGTGGCAATTCGATACGATAGTATTTATTGAACAGGCCTGCAGCCAGTGCACCGGCGATAATACCGCCAAACACACCTGTTTCCATGGCTTTCATACCCATAACCATTGCAGGTTCGCTGCCCAGCACCGGAGCCATTACGCCCATGGTTGCCAGCAATACAACGTAACCCACAACCGCAGCAATAGCAGCTACGCCGTCATTTTCGGTTAAGCCCAAAGCCACACCAATTGCAAAAATCAGCGCCAGGTTACCGAAAATGGCACCGCCACCAGCGGCCATTAAATGGGAAACGACTTCAGGTAAAAATGAAAAGTTTGATGCGCCAAAACCGAGTAACAAACCGGCTACCGGTAAAACTGAAACCGGTAACATCAGCGATTTGCCGATTTTTTGCAAAAATGCAAATGCGTTCTTAAACATAAAACCTCCGTACTACTTCATGCTCAGACGCGAATTAATCGCTAAGCCGTCATTGTTAAGACAGAATTTCTAAATAGCGGGGGGCATCCGGGCCAATAAGCAAATGGCAGACATGATTTGCAAGAGGCATAACCGCTAAGACACCGGCTTGTTCTAGGCGCTCTAAGTCCAATCGGCTTGCATCTGTCAATTCAACCCGTAAACGGGTTAAAGCCACCACTTCTAAGGAGCGAATATTGCTCCAGCCACCCAAGGCTGCCACCAACAAGAAAGGAAAACTGTCGCGCATAGTATCTTTTTCTTCCGATGTGAATTCTCACGTATCAACTGTCATATCACAATGCAGTGAACACCGCATAAATTGAGACACCAGATATTGACGTGAACGCTTGACACAACAGGCCTGTTACGGCCTGTTGTGATCATAATGCAGCTTAATCAGCCAATTGCTGTGCCAGGCGGGCGCGAACTTCTGCCACCGTACCCATTTGCAGCACTTCTGCTGCCAGCTTTTGGCAATCTGCCTTAGATAATTTACGAACCAACGCTTTTACCGCAGGAATCGCCGGCACACTCACCGACAACTCATCAACGCCCATACCCAGCAACAGCGGTACGGCAGCAGGATCGGAGGCAATCCCGCCACATACACCTACCCATTTACCATGGGTATGTGCGCCCTTCACGGTATTGGCAATCAAGCGCAACACACCTGGGTGCATCGCATCTGCTTCTTTGGCCAGTTTTGGATGACCACGGTCCATCGCCAGGGTGTACTGGGTCAGATCGTTGGTACCAATAGAGAAGAAATCAACTTCGCGGGCAAATACTTCAGCCATAACGGCGGTCGCCGGTACTTCAACCATAATCCCGATTTGTACTGGCGCAGTAATACCCAAAGCAGCTTTTTCTTCGGCCACGATGCGCTTCACTTCACGCACTTCTTCCAGAGAAGTAATCATTGGGAACATGATGGCCAGCTTGGCATGCTCAGCAGAACGCAGAATCGCACGAACCTGGGTATGCAGTAATTCTGGCTCTGCCAGACATAAACGCACACCGCGCACACCAAGGAATGGATTTTCTTCAGCCGGCATAGGCAGGTATGGCAATGGCTTATCGCCACCCACATCCAGCGTACGCACAACGAAGGTGCGATCTTTGCCTAAAGACTTAGCAATATCGCTGTAAATTTTATCTTGTTCAGCTTCGGTTGGAGCATCGGTGCGTTCCAGATACAGAAACTCGCTGCGCAACAGGCCAACCCCTTCGCCACCCAGCTTAACCGATTGCTGCGCTTCTTCCAGACCACCAATATTGGCAACCACTTCCACGCAAATACCATCGGTGGTTGTCGCTGGCTCAAAGGCCGCTTCCAGCTCTTCAGCCTGACGTTTAGCCAGTTTAATCTGACGCTCACGAATGCTGCTGACTTCTTCGGCAGAAGGATTTAAACGTAAACAACCTTTGCTGCCTTCCAGAATAACCGGTGTGCCGTTAGTCAATAACAAGGCTGCATCTTCAATACCGCAAATAGCCGGAATATTGAGTGAGCGGGCCAGAATGGCCACGTGGCTGGTCGCACCGCCGCCAATCGTGCAAAAACCAAGCACTTTATTGCGATCCAGCGAAGCGGTATCGGACGGAGTTAAGTCTTCGGCAATCAAAATTGCATCATCAGGCACTTCAAAAGCGGCTTCTTTGATACCCGCAATCAGGCGCAACACACGGCGGCCAATATCACGGATATCGTTGGCACGGCCGGCTAAAATTTCATTTTTCAGCTTAGCCAGTTTGTCGGCATAGCTGGTAAATGCAGCGCGCCATGCAAAACCAGCGCTCTGGCCCTGGCTGATACCGGCAGTTGCCAGATCCAGCAGATCAGGATCGGACAGCAATTCCTGGTGAGCCGTAAAGATTTCTGCCTTGGCCGGATCCGCGATTTCGCCCTTTAAGGCTTCCAGCTGCTGGAATGCTTCTTTCAGTGCATCTTCTAAACGACGTTTTTCAAGCTCAGGCACATCGCCTGTCTCGGCAACATCGATTACTTCTTGCTTAACCTGGAAAATATGACCCACAGCAAGACCTGGCGAAGCAGAAACGCCCATCAGCATATTAGGATCATTAGATTTCAAAGCCGGGCGTTTTTGTGGTTTGGCAACATGCTTTGCCGCAACCGGTGACAACACACCACCACATTCTTCGCCTGAACCACCAGCAATCAGTTCAGCCAGTGTTTTAGCTGCCTGAGCCGCATCCGGGCCGGTGGCTTTTACAAAAATGGAATCACCATGCTGAACTTCCAGACCCATAATCGATACAACCGATTTGGCATTGGCTTCTTCACCGGCACGCACCAGCTTGAGTTCAGAGGTAAATGTTTTGGCCATATTCGCCAACACAGCAGCAGGACGTGCATGTAAACCGGTTGGGTTTGGCACAACCACAGCAGCAGACAATACTGCGGCATCAGCCGGAGCCTCTGCAGATGCCTCTGCAGATGCAGATGCAGATGCAGATGCAGATGCAGATGCAGATGCATTTCCTACCAGAGTGGCACCCGCCAGATCCAGCGACAGCACCACATCTTTACCGGCAACCACTGTTTTATTGGCTGTCGGAATGTATTTAACAACTTTATCGCCCGTGGTAATCACAATCTGAGTTAATAAACTCAGTGCTTTACGCGCAACCACATCCGCATCAAATTCAATCAGCGGCTGGCCTACTTTAACTTCGGCACCTTCTGCGACCTTAGCCACAAAACCTTCGCCACGGAGCATCACAGTATCAAGGCCGATGTGAATCAGCACTTCAATACCATTAGGTGTAGTAATCGTGATTGCATGACGCGCCGAATGCAGCTGCGTCACTTTCCCTGCTACGGGTGCCAGCAACAAATTAGAAGTTGGATCAACGGAAACCCCATCCCCCACCATTTTTTGAGCAAACACCGGATCAGGAACTGATTCGATAGCGACAACAACACCAGAAAGCGGTGCAAAAAGATCCAGCCGAGAGGCTTGAGTCGAGTTATTCATGGCAACCTCATTATTGGGGGCAGTGCTTGTAAAGACTCTTGTTGGCTTTTGAAGCCAATCGCGCTGTAGTTTAGTGGTATAGCAAAGAAAAAAACTGTGAAATTATTGCCTTTGTCATTGCAAAAATTTGCGATTTCTCACGAAATACGTATTTTTGCCATAAATCGACTAAGGCAGCCACCTTAGAGTAGCTAATTTCCTATACTTGAACATTAACAATTACTTACAGAACAAAGAAGGATCAGCCACCAGGACTGCGCCAAATTTTCTGCCCGGTTAAAATCCAATCCAAGCGCAAATCCCAAATATCAGCCGGCAATTGTTCTACATGCTGCACATCAAAAGCAAGTCCGACTAACCGCGGTTTTTTCCAGATTCGTCGCCAGCGCCGGAATTCAAAGGTGCAATCATAATAACCTCCCCC
>JBOFGM010000439.1:0-7221 GCA_051649105.1 Iodobacter sp.
ATTTCTACAGTAGCCAAAATGGAAGTATGTATAGCGCCAATTACCCTTTGTAATTGATTTTTCCAGGTGGGAAGGTGGTTTGATTCCTTCAATGCATACCAAGATTCAGAACCAAATAGATCCTCGATTACTGACTTTAAACTCATGTATCTGGTGTACTGGTTCATGAAATGCCTAACGTTTGGTTAAGGGGAGTGCCAAAGGGTGCGAAGTGGCCTTTAGAGTGCCTGCCCAATGCAAAGCCTAGGCCTATTTCGGCTCTTGATAGGTAAAGCCGATTCCGGTTCCTTTATAGTCTGGTTTGTTCTGTTCGAACCAAGTAGTCTCTGAGAAAATATTGCAGAGGTGCTGATAGACGTATTCGCAGAGGGGAGTTAGGTCAGTTTCGCTTAGTGGCAGAGAGTTGTCGCCCTCAATTTGGACTGACAGATTGGTTCCCTCTCGTGTGAAGTACAGGCGGACTCGCACAAGAAAGTCTCCGTCGTCTTCTAGGTGCTTCAGTCTGAACATGAAGGGAATTCGGTACTTACCGTTCTCAAACCCGAGGCCAGTATGGTGATAGCTACCTTGGTCGAAGTTGAAGCTTTCGTAGGCACAGCACAGTGCGACAGACTCTCTGCTACCTAGAAAGTCGCCCAATTCGCTTTCTAGCCGGGTGGCGAACGCTGGGAAAAATTGGAGGTAGTCTGTTTGCTTGTCGCCAATGGCGGCTACAAGGTTTCGAAGGTGATCCATTCGTGTAGTCATAACGTGAGTACTCCTGATATCTTACGCTGGGTAGAGTGATAGGCTTTAGTCCGTCTCTGTGAGCGAAGCGAACAATCTGAACCCGTTTTTAAAAGTCATTATGCTGATATTGTTCATATGCTTCGTTAAAGTTTTCAATACGCTTTGTCCGCAATGAGGATTCCTTGATTTCGACCCGCATATCGTATGCCGAGCATAGCCCCTGAATAGAATCAAAAAACCAAGAGTCTGCTTTAGGTGATACTACTATTTTGTCAATTAGTTTAGATAGTGATTTTATTTGTAGTTTTTTACCGCTGGCGGTATTAATTTTTGAAGTGTTCAAATCAGTTCCTGGATCGTAGTAAATAATGCGTAATTCTTTTTCAAAGCTGAATGGCAGTGCTTTAGTAACAAAAGGAGCTAAATTGCTTTTATCTAAATATTCATTTCCATGGTTAAGGTATTTAACGTCTTGCAAAGTGATTACATTATTGCTGCTTTCAGTTTTAATTTGGCTTAGGAGTTTGTCTTCTGTAGTGAATATGCATATTGAATTTTTGTCTGCACCATACAGTGACCACATTGCTGAACACTCATGGGGAGATTTATGCCAGCAACTGACATAAAGCCACTCCCTGCATTGTGATAATGTTTTATCAATATCATCGCACTTGTATGAACCGAAAGGTGTTTCAAATGTGTTGTCTTTTAATTTTTTAATAATGGCTTCAGTTTGTTCAAGACGTTTATTTCGGCTTTCAATAGATTTATCAGCCGTCGGCCAACATATATTCAATGCAGCATCTATAGCAGCAGAATCATTTGAAGTTGAAATATAGTCTTTAGCAGTTAGCCCCCCTTCCAGGTGATCTTCAAAGATGGACATCTTAGGGAGAAATAATGCATTTTCTTGCAGTAGGTACATGAACTTAGGTAGGTTCATATATCTTTGTAATGTCGCTATTGATTTCATATATCTCCACAGAGCAATTTTGGATTTATAATTTTTTAATTAAGGCGCTGACTTTAGCTTGTCGGTTTGAACGTTATAAGTAACGGGTCAGAGCAAACTTAAATTAAATCTCGCAATGTTTCATTCCATCAGAGCTGAAGTAATTAGATTTGACTTTATTATTATTCTGGATATTTTTTTAAATAAAAACCATTAGCTTAATTGTATTGTCAGTGCCGCTTATTTTTTTGTGCGCTAGTGCTGGATTTGCACTTTGGGCATTCCAATTTGTAACTCGTATAATCTCCAATAACTATCGATGATTTCTGATGCAACGTGACCAATATGTCATTAGAGTCATAGCAATTTGTGCACCAGGGCCCTTTTCCATAGCCATCTATTTCACCGGATACTGGAAGATAGACATTGTCTTTTATGGTAAGCAAAGACCTAAGGTCTATTGATTTTTTAAGAGAATTTATTTCTTCTCGGAGAGCAATGTTTTCCTCTTTTACGTCAGCCAAAGCCAGTTTTAGGTCAGCTAATGCATTGGTTAATTCAGCAATTTGGTAGTTAATCTGTGCGTCTTCTAAAGATTTTGCAGCTTGCTTAATTCCTCGAACAATTTCCGTTATGGTCTTGAATGATTCCATTGCGGATACTATCGATAGGATGTCTGACATATCATCTCCTTAATCCCTAATGTAAAAAATAAGCAGCTTGATTACGCTGCAATTAGTTAACAACATTGCACGTTCCTGCTGGTTTTCTTGAATGACATATTAGGAGTGTTGCCATTGCACACTAAATACCATCTCTTTTTTATGATTATTTCGATGGGTAACTATCCAATGGGGCCGTATTTATAACGGTTAGCCAGGATGTTCATTTGATTATTACAGTGTACCGTTTTGGATCTGTGCTTTTGATTCCCTGAACAGTACAAACTTTGCTTCCATCAGCGCTGCTGAACTTGTTCCCACCAGGTATGTGAACCCTCTGTGATAACAAGAATACCACTTTCTTTGATTCACCTTCTTTATTGCATAAGGACAGGGTCATTTCATTAAATGAACAAGACGTGGGAATTTTTTCATAACAAGCAGGAGTTGCATACTCTGTAGCTGAAACAAATGCTGACCAGATGCAAACGCCAATAACAAAAAACTTTCTCATATAACTCTGCGCCTATTGGAAAGTAAGTATATTTTTGTGGCTAATATAATAATATGTATACACCCTAAAGTGGCAGAAATGGGTGTATATAAGTGTTCGCTTGGTGTCTTTTTGGTGAGTCCTGACGTTATTATTTCGTTATATTATGCTTTATGCGACAACTGTTTTGACAAATACCTGCTGGTAAATCCTAGTAATTAAGCAAAGTGGTTGGCTTTAGCCGGTCACAGTGAGCGTATTGTTAGCGGGCAGATTTATGCACAAATTTGTAACGAGTGGAAATGACAATAAAAAGGCCGACAATAAAAAGTATGGCGCCAGGAGCGGCATCTGTAATTGTTGATTCAGCACCAAATATTTTGGCGGTCCAGGCGGTTGTACCAACTACACCATTAAGAAATAGCGTGATTCCACCTATAATTGCTGCAAGCCCCAAAAATAGGCCAATAACTGAATATATTAATTCGTACTTTGCTAGCCCTAGCTGTATGTCTTTATCAGTTTTTGGGTCAACAAATGATTGATTTACATGAAGCGTATAATTTTCTGTAGATTTTTTTGGCTGCACGGTTTATCGCTCCTAACAGCTAACAATATGTAGATGATCTAAATGGCAGAAAAACTACCATCTGTAGGTAAAAAAAACACTGAGTCTCATGCAATGTTTTTTGGACGAAGCTTAATGTTTTTATATCATTATATTGCATTAAATTGACTTGAAGCTTTTGTTTTGCTCGAGTTGTAAAATTAGGTTGGCGATTAACTGTGCAGGGCTAGGGCAGGCCTGCATTTAGCAAAAAAAATATATACCTTAGCAGTTTTGTTTAGTTATTGCTTCAGCGGGACCTTTTGTGGGGCAGGGTGATTATCCGCTGCGATTTCTGGTGATGTTACTTCATTCTACGTGTCTCACTGTATCGGCTTGGTTGAAATCCCTCGCAGGGGTGCAAGAGGAATGGGGGCTAATTTTCTGCTCGTCCTTTTGATGATAAAAGCCTCGCTTGCATGCGAGGTTTTTTTGTTGGTCAGTGGATTTTCTGTAAGGAATGTTGCTATTAATGTTGTTGGGCCTGAAACGGCTTTTTAGAGCATAAAAAAAGCCACTTAGATTACTCTAAGTGGCTGATTTTATTACTGAATACTGGTGGAGCCGGCGGGAGTCGAACCCGCGTCCGGAAGCACTCTATGGCAAGTTCTACATGCTTAGTCATGTCATTTGGTTTTAACCCCCGACCACGCCGACCGACAGGCTTGGAGAGAGCGAGTTACCTTAGATTTAGCCTTTGCCCAAGTAACCCGAGCAGAAGCGATCCCATCTTAATGACTCTACCTGTCGTTTTTAGGCGACCTACCCGATGGGCCCTGTAGTGTAGAGTAAAGTGCGATTAAGCTACTTTAAGGTAAGTAGTGTCGTTTGCGACTATATAAATTCAGCGTTTTACGGGAATCTGAGATCCCGGCATGCCCTCATCCACTTTGCAACCCCCGTCGAAACCATGGCGGCCCCTGATGAAGAACTCCAGTATACCTGTAAGCGGGTTATTACACAATGTACCGCTCCTGCCGCCTTAGTCCGGCAGGTGGGCCAGGATATCCAGCGGATGAGCAATACGGTGGTCTGCACCCCATTCATGCGGCTTATCGGTCTGGCTGATATAGCCGTAATCGGCCAGAATAGTGCGCATCCCTGCATTATTGCCGGCTTCAATATCGCGCTCGGCATCACCCACATAGATGCAATGCAGCGGATTGACCCCGAGTTGTTGCGTGGCAAAGAACATGGGTTTGGTATCCGGCTTGGCTACACCGACGGTATCGCCGGACACCACCACGCCCGGCGGAACCGGAAAAGGCAGCAGGGCAATCAGCGGATCGGTATAGCGGGCCGGTTTATTGGTGATAATGCCCCATTGCAGGCCGCGGGCTGAGATTTTTTCCAGCAAGGCGGCAATGCCTTCAAACAGGGTGGTTTCTGTGCACAGGCTGGCTTCGTAATGCGCCAGAAATCGTTCGCGCAGCCCGTTAAATGCGCTGTCTTGCGGGCCAATACCAAAACCCAGCTCAATCAGCCCGCGTGCACCGTGGGATGCCAGCGGCCGGATGGCTGAATAAGGCTGGGGATGGCGGCCTTCTTCGGCCAGCAGGCGGTTCAGTGCCGCTCCTAAATCGGGAGCGGTATCGGCCAGTGTTCCGTCAAGATCAAACAGGACTGCTGCAATCATGGGGCTTTCCTTGTGACTCGGGCTTAAGAGGCTTTTTGGGTGGCAACCAGATAGTTAACCGCCGCATCATCACCCAGCTGGTAGATTTTGGTCAGCGGGTTATAGCTCAGCCCGCTCAGCGAGATCGTTTCCAGCCCGGCACTGCGGGTCATCCGGGCCAGTTCGGACGGTTTAATAAACTTGGCGTAGTCATGCGTGCCGCGCGGCAGCATATTCAGTACATATTCCGCACCAATCACGGCCAGCAAATAGCTTTTAGCATTGCGGTTCAGGGTGGAAAAGAACACCCAGCCACCCGGTTTGACCAGGCTTGCGCAAGCGGCCACCACGCTGGCGGGGTTGGGCACATGCTCCAGCATTTCCATGCAGGTGACAATATCGTAGCCAGCCGGCTCTTCGCTGGCCAGTTGTTCCACGGCAATACAGCGGTAATCCACTTCTAAGCCGGATTCAAATAAATGCAGCCTGGCTACTTTTAATGATTTTTCAGCCAGATCCACGCCGGTTACGCTGGCACCATGGCGGGCCAGTCCTTCAGATAAAATCCCGCCACCGCAGCCGACATCCAGAATTTTTTTGCCGGCCAGATCAATATGCTGCTGCATAAAGCCGATACGCAGCGGGTTGATTTCATGCAAAGGCTTAAATTCGCTTTCGGTATCCCACCATTTATGGGCCAGAGCAGAAAATTTGGCCAGTTCGGCAGGGTCGGCGTTGATATGTGCTTCAGTCATTGGACTTCCTTTCAATGCGTTGTTGCCAGCGGCGGGTACGGTTTAGTGTTTCACCGGCATTTAAGCTGAGATGTTGGCCATTCTGGTAAACGCTGCGGCCGGCAATCCACACATGGCTGACTTGTGTGCGGTCTGCGGCGTAAACAATTTGCGAAACCGGGTCGTAGCAGGGCTGGGTATTGGCGGCCGATAAATCAACGGCAATCAGATCGGCTTGTTTGCCTGCTTTAATACTGCCTATTTTACCATCCAGCCCCATGGCTTTGGCACCGTTTAATGTCGCCATTTCTAAGGCTTGCCAGGCGGGAACCGCTTCGGCATGTTCTGCCTGTGCTTTTGCCAGCAGGGCCGCCAGCCGCATTTCGGCAAATAAATCGATTTTATTATTGCTGGCACCTCCGTCGGTGCCGATTCCGATATTGACCCCAGCCTGTTGCATTGCATGCACGCGGGCAAAGCCGGAGGCCAGTTTTAAATTGCTGGCCGGGTTATGCGCAATATTTACCCCGTATTTAGCCAGCAGGGCGATCTCGCTATCGCTGGTATGCACCATATGGGCTGCAACCAGGTTGGCGCCCAGCAGCCCAAGGCTGGCCAGCCGCTCCAGGGGGCGCACACCATATTTTTTAAGGCTGCCGTCGATTTCATGCTGCGTTTCATGAATATGGCAGTGAATGCCCAGATCAAATTCATCGGCCAGCGTAATCACCTGGCTGAAGGTGTCATTGCTGACGGTATAAGGCGCATGCGGGGCGAGTGTGAAATGTACCAGGGGTTCACCGTGAAATTCTGACCGGCTGGCCAGTGCTTTTTGGATATAGGCATCGGCATCGGCGGCAAAAGGGGTGGGGAACTCTAAGATCGTGCAGCCAACCCCCATGCGAAAACCGCTGGATACGGCGGCACGGGCAACGGCACCGTGCTCAAAATACATGTCATTGGCGCAGGTTGTGCCGCCGGCGATCATTTCCATAATGGCCAGCGTGGTGCCATCAAAGACAAAATCGTCGCAAACATGGTGGTTTTCGGCCGGCCAGATATGCTCTTTCAGCCAGGTCATTAAAGCCAGATCATCGGCATAGCCGCGCAGCAGGCTCATGGCCGAATGGGCGTGGGTATTAATCAGCCCGGGCAGCAGGGCATGTTCTGGCAGCAGGGTTTCTTTGGCTGCCGGCCAGCGGATTCGGGCATCGGCCAGCGGCATGATCGCGGTGATTTTATCGCGGTCAATAATGACCGCATGTTCTGTTAATACAGTGGCTTGCGGCTCGATTGGAATAAGCCAGCGTGGAGCAATAATGTGCATGGAAGATTCCCGAATTAACCGGTTAAGCGGAATTAATTACAATTTTATTTATCGGTCATAAATGGTCTGAATTAAATACTTTTTTGGTACAGATTTGAAATG
>JBOFGM010000440.1:0-3034 GCA_051649105.1 Iodobacter sp.
CTTGGTAATGGCATCCACGGCCACATGCGAATCGGCATGGTGAGCTTCTAATTCAACATCCATCAGATTTTCAATTTCCATGGAATTCAAATTACCCCCGACCATCAGCCGCAGATAATCGCAAAGAAATTCAGTTAAATGGTGATCTTTTGCAATGGATGGATATTTGGAAATAATCGGGCTGGAATGCGGGTCTTCAATATCCGTTTCAATAGACATCAACCCCTCTTTACGCACTTTGGACAGGATCTCAAACATCATGGCAAAGAGATCCATATAAAAGGGCTTGTTATAGGGTGAGTTTTTAAACATCAGGGGAATAGAAGCCATAGTGGACTTCATTCCCTTGGCCCCCTGGGCCGCAATCATCGCACCGATGGCCCCGCCAAAAATAATCACCAACTCTGATGGCTGCCAGAAGGTGCCTAAATGCCCGCCGTGTGCCGCATAAGCGCCCAAAATACAAACGCACATAAAAACATAGCCAATAATGACGAACATGCGTCAGCTTCCCTGTGTGACTTAATAAAATTACTTACTCAGACTGCATACTAGAAGATCGGACAGAGCGCCACAACCAATCAAAGGTAATTAAACTGAAATCGGCATGACGTTACCATAAAGAGGACTGTGCACTGGCCCGCATCACAGGGCCAAATGTTTTCCTGTGCACCGGGCAAGGCCCAAGGCGGGCCAGCGCTTCCAGGTGCTGCGCGGTAGGGTAGCCTTTATGCTTTGCAAAGCCGTATCCCGGATATAAAACCTCAAAAGTCTCCACATCCCGGTCACGGCTGACCTTGGCCAGCACGGAAGCGGCGGAAATGCAGGCTTCCAGTGCGTCACCACCAATAATGGCCCGCCCTGGCACGGTTAAGCCCTTGGGCACCCGGTTGCCATCAATCAGCGCTTCGGCAGGAACAATATGTAAGCCTGCCACCGCCCGCTGCATAGCGAGCATGGTGGCATGCAAAATATTTAATTCATCAATTTCTTCAATCGAAGCCGATGCCACCGACCAGGACAGTGCAGAAGACCGGATCAGATCAAATAAAATATCCCGCCGCCGGGCGGTCAGTTTTTTGGAATCATTTAAGCCGGGTAAATCATATTCCGCCGGTAAGATCACAGCCGCCGCATACACGGCCCCTGCCAGCGGGCCACGCCCTGCTTCATCCACACCACAAATCAGATTCAAGAACGCACTCCCAGCACCGAACATACCGCCGCCGCAGCCCGTTCAGCGGCACCGCAGCGCAGGCTGTGATGCAGATCAGCAAAACGCTCACTCAATGCCGCAGCCAGACTGCGGTCATCATATAAATTGGATATCACCTGAACCAGGTTATCTGCCGTTGCATCATCTTGCAATAATTCGGGCACGATAAAGCGCCCGGCCAGCACATTTGGCAGGCTGACATAAGGCAGACGCAACTTGCGTTTAACCATACGGTAAGTCAGCGGAGACAACCGGTAGGTCACCACCATAGGGCGGCGCGACAGCATGGCCTCTAAGGTGGCCGTGCCGGACGCGAGCAAAATCACATCGGCGGCTTGCATGGCCTCATGGGCATGGCCAAACATCAGCCGGAAGGGCAACTCTTGCGCGTCTTGTTTCCAGATTTCCTGCTCAAATAACAAGCGGGTTTCTCTGGTCACAAAAGGCACTAAAAACAAAGATTTGGGATAACGCTCCAGCAACTTTTTGGCCGTTTCCACAAATAAAGCCGCCAGCATCTGGACTTCATTTTGCCGGCTGCCAGGCAGCAGTGTAAAAACCGAACAATGCGCCGGAATTTCCAGTGTTTCCCGCACCGCCAGCTGATCCGGCTCGGCAGGAAAGATTTCTGCCAGCGGATGGCCGACATAGGTCGCCGGAATATGCGCGTCCTGATAAATTTTTTCTTCAAACGGAAACAGCAGCAACATATGTGACACACATTGCCCGATATGCTTTAACCGCTCAGAACGCCATGCCCAGACCGATGGCCCGACATAATGAATGGTTGGCACCCCTGCCCGCTTTAATGCTTTTTCCAGACCAAAATTAAAATCCGGCGCATCAATACCAATAAATAAATCTGGTTTATTGGCCAGCCATTGCTTTTTTAATTGCCGGCGAATACCCAGCAATTCCGGCAAATGACGAATTACTTCCAAATAGCCCCGCACCGCCAGCTTTTCCATGGGAACCACGGAAGTGCAACCGGCGGCCTGCATTTTAGGGCCGGCAATACCAAAGAATTCAGCATGGGGCAGGCGTTTTTTTAAGGCCAGTATTAACTGACTGCCCAATAAATCGCCCGAGGCTTCGCCAGCCACCACTGCAATTCGCAGCCGGCCATGAGCAAGAGGTAATGGCATATTAACGAATAATTCCGCGCGTGGATTGTGCAAAAAAATCAACAAAAGGCTGCAGCTCAGGCTGAGTCTGGCTTTGTTCTGCAATCATGACCTGCGCCTCGGCAAAAGGATGGCCCTG
Organism: Iodobacter sp.; assembly: GCA_051649105.1. Classification (GTDB taxonomy): domain Bacteria; phylum Pseudomonadota; class Gammaproteobacteria; order Burkholderiales; family Chitinibacteraceae; genus Iodobacter. The sequence goes on from JBOFGM010000440.1 coordinate 2,480, forward strand.
ACGGTAAAGCGTTTTATAAGCGCGTTTAATATGCGTGATTTCATCGCTGCTAAAGCCGCGGCGTTTTAATCCTTCGCTATTAATGCCGTTTGGCACGGCGCGGTTTCCCGCGGCCATCACAAAGGGTGGCACATCCTGAGCCACTGCCGCAGTAAAGGCGGTCATGGCATGACGGCCAATTTTGCAGAACTGATGGACCGTGGTAAAGCCCCCCAGAATCACCCAGTCGCCGATATGCACGTGACCGGCGAGCGTGGTGTTATTGGCAAAAATAGTATGACTGCCAATGCGGCAATCATGGGCAATATGGACATAGGCCATAATCCAGTTATCATCACCAATAACCGTAATGCCATCATCCTGAGACGTGCCGGTGGCAATCGTGACATTCTGGAAAATAGTATTGCCATTACCAATCACGAGCCGTGTTGGCTCTCCCGCATATTTCTTATCCTGCGGATCACAGCCAATACTGGAGAAGGAATAAAACCGGTTATTGCTGCCGATCACCGTATGCCCGTCAATCACCACATGGGATTCAAGACGGGTGCCGGA
>JBOFGM010000441.1:0-3364 GCA_051649105.1 Iodobacter sp.
GGCAGAGTTTTTAACTCATATTTTAAAAACCAGTCCTGCAGGCTGCGCAGCTCCGCCAGGCTATGTTTGCCGCTTTTATCCACCAGCGCATATTCATAAATCCAGCCTACCCCGGTGGCATCCGGCCCCAGCGCCGGACGGGCCGAAGCGGGCAGTTTTGCCTGCACCTGATTCAGATATTCCAGTACCCGGGAGCGCGCCCAGTAAAGATCGGTCTGGTCATCAAATAAAACATACACATAGGAATCGCCAAAAAAGGAGAAACCCCGCACGGTTTTTACCCCCGGCACCGACAGCATGGTGGTGGTCAGCGGATAGGTCACCTGATCTTCCACCACCCTTGGCGCTTGCCCCGGAAAGGGCGTGCGGATAATCACCTGCACATCGGACAGATCCGGCAAGGCATCCACCGGCATGGTTTTAACCGCCCAAAGCCCCCAGCCCACCAGCATTAAGGTGGCGAGCAGCACCAGAAACCGGTTTTTAACAGACCAATAAATCACTTTGGCGATCATGGTTTTGCTCCTGCCACATTGATCAGTGGCGTTCCATCACGCCCGGCACCCTTTGCTGCCGGCAGCAGGGCATATTCCGGCCAATCTATGGTCTTCATCGTTTCGCTCCTGCCGGGCTGATGGCTTTAATCAGATTGCCTTCTTCCTGCAGCGAGAAATGTACCCGCTGGCCGGGGGCCAGCCCCTTGGCAAGCGCCGCATTGTCCAGCGTAAAAGGCATGGTCATGGCGGGCCAGCTTAAGGATGGAATGGCCTCATGCGACAGGGTGATCTGCAAGCCGGCAATGGCTTTTACGATGCCGGTTGCCTGATGCAGCGGGGTGGCCACTGCTTTGGTTGCACTGGCCGCCGGGTTCATCCGGGCCAGCACACCACGCAGGCTGGCTTCTGAATCAATCAGAAACTGCCCGGAAACCACGATTTGCTCGTTTTGCTGCAGGCCGGACACAATCTCGGTCTGCCCGTTTTGCTCCTGCCCGGTTTGTACTTCTGCCGGGGTGAAACGCCCCTTGCCATCGGCCACAATCACCACTTTGCGCTTGCCGGTGGCAATAATGCTGTCGCTGGGCACCAGCAGAAGATTGGCTTTAGCCGGGTTTTCCAGCGCAATTTGCGCAAACATACCGGGCCGCAGCAGGCCTTGCCGGTTAGGGATTTCTGCCCTGACCCGCAAGGTGCGGCTGTCTTTATTGAGCTCCGGAATCAGGGCGGTGATTTTGCCGCTGACCGGCGTATTGGGCCAGGCGGCAAAGAGGGCACGGATGGGACTGCCGGTTTTAACCAGCGCAGCCTGATTTTGCGGTACTTCTGCTTCAATCCATACCGTGGCCAGCCCGTTGATCCGGGCCAAAGGCGCGCCCGCTGTCAGCACCATGCCTTGCCGCACCAAGAGCTCAGCAATCATACCGCTGCGTGGTGCGGTAATGGTCATAACCGCCTGTGGCTGACCACCGGCTTGTAATTGCCGTACCTGGCTCTGAGTCATTCCCAGTTGTAATAAGCGGGACAGGGCTGCCGGGGCCAGCTCGGCATCATGGCGCAGGGCCAGATATTCATTTTGTGCCGCCAGCCATTCCGGAATCCGGATATCGGCGATGGGCGCGCCCGCCGCAATCACATCGCCGCCCGCCAGCGGATAAACCTGCTCAACAATGCCCCCGCTGCGCGCCTGGACAATGGCAATATCCCGGTCATTAAAAACCACGCTACCGGGGGCATCGATCGCTTGCGTCAGCGAACCAAGGCTGACCCGGGCTAATTGCACCCCGGTATTCTGGATCAGGCCCGGATCAATACGAATGCCGCTGCTCTCACCGCTGCCATCGGCGTAGCGGGGAACCAGGGCCATATCCATAAAGGGTGATTTGCCGGGCTGATCAAAATGCTGCTCCGGCTTCATCGGATCAAACCAATATAAAACTTTTTGTGCGCTGGCCGGTGTGGCCGGAGCACTGGGCTGCTGCGTACCCAGCCACCAGCCGGCGGCGATTCCTGAAAACAGCGTGCCCAGCGCCAGTGCAATGGTGTGTTTGTGGTTCATGATGCGTGCCCTGTGGTCAGGAAATAGAGTTGCGCCTGGCTGGCGGAAAAGCGGGATTCAAGATCAATGGCGCGCAGCTCGGCCTGCAGCCTTAATTGACGGGCTTCCAGCACGGCGCTGCTGCTGCCTTTGCCTGATTTAAAGCTGGCCAGCGCCAGATCGCCCTGGCGCCGGATCAGGGGCAGGGTGATGTTTTTCAGGCGTTGCAGCTGGGCGGTAATCGCCTTATCCTGGGCTTGTAATTCGGCATATTGCTGAAGAAAACCGGCTTTACGCATATCCCGTTCTGCTTCGGCGCGCTGCATTTCTGCCATGGCGGCGGCGATCTTTGGGTTTTGCCGGAAGGTAGTAAAAAAGGGCAGATCAAAAGACAATTTGATCATGGCCTTGTTGTCCCCCATATCTGTGCGCTGCAGGGCCAGCTCCAGACCCCAATCGGGCTGTTTTCCCGCTTCTGCCAGAGCAAGGCCCGCACGGGCGGCGGTAATTTGCGAGCCGGCGGCATGCAATTCGGGTTGCTGATCAAACTGCTGCTGATCTGCTGCAGCCTCTCTTTTCCATTCTGGCAGCGGGCCGCTGATGGCTTGTTTCGCCACCTCTTGCCCGGTCCAGCGGGCTAAGGCCGCCTGTGCCTGCAAAATGCTGCTGTTCAGATCATCGCCGGCATCGGCTATTTGCTGGGTTTCCAGTTGTGCGGCCAATGCCGCGCCAGGGCTGCCGCCTGCAGCCAGTTCTGATTTAGAAACAGCCAGGCTATTTTGGTTTTCCCGCTCTTGCTGATCCAGCACCCGGGCTTTTTGCTGCAGATAATAGAGAGTGAGCCAGGCCAGTGTGGTGCTGCGGCGTACATTCAGCCCGGCATATTGATTTTGCGCCGAGCTGGCTTGCCACTGTGCCGTGGCAATTTGCCGTTCGGCTTCCAGTTTGGCGCTGTTTGGGAACTCTTGCATCAGGCCGATACTGCGCATTGACTGGCTGGTCTGATAGCGCTCATCGCCCTCCAGCGGCAACTGATCAATGGTCAGAGATAGTTTGGGGTCGGGCAACTGGCCGGCAGAAAGCGTTAACGAGCGGGCGGTGGCTTCTGCCGCACGGCTGGCCGATAAATCGGGCGCAAAATTGCGGGCGGCGGCTAACGCTTCATCGAGCGTCAGGGCTGCCGCGGGCAGGCTGGCAGCACAGAGCAGCAGGGCTGCGGCCTGTTTGGACAGAGGAAACATCGTGGTTTCTCCAAGTCATACTGAATATGAAAAACCGTAAACCGCGCGCAGCACAAAGCGCACCGGTGACGGTGACATTCAAATGAACA
>JBOFGM010000442.1:0-1984 GCA_051649105.1 Iodobacter sp.
TTTCTACCATGGCATCGACAAACTGTTTGGACACATTAAACAGGGAATTCAGATTGGTGCTGATCACGCTGTCCCAGTCCAGCTTGCCCATCCGTTTAAAGGTGGCATCGCGGGTAATACCGGCGTTATTGACCAGTACATCGACCGGGCCGATTTCTTCATTAATCCTGGCGGCCATACGCACGCAAGCATCGTAGTCGGTTACATCGCATTCATAAGCGCTGAACAGATAACCTGAGGCTTTCATATCGGCCAGCCACTGCAGCTCACGGCCGGCTTTAGAGTAAGTTGCGACCACATTGAAACCACCATCGGCCAGTGCCTTGCAAATTGCAGAGCCGATGCCGCCCATACCACCTGTAACGAGTGCAATTTTTTTCATTATTTTCCCCTTTCTTGGTTTTGGATGTTTCTTTTCTATTGCCGACTTCAATCTTACATTGTGCGTATTAAAAAGAAAATACTATTTCCCTGTAAGGTTTGCGTTAAAAAGATTACAAGAATAATACGTTGCAATTCTTCAGCTATTGTGACGGAAATATATGATTTTTATGAAAAACATTTTAGTAGGGTGTTCTAATTAGCTATGCATTGTGGATTTTTACTTACAAGTTTCCTTTGTTGTTGTGAAAGTATATTGTTCGATGTATGAAATATAAAATACAAAATTGTTCGCACTGGCTTGCTGAGGGTATTAAATGTCAAAAAAACGAGTTGTTTTGATCAGTGGTTGCTCCAGTGGGATTGGTTATGCCACGGCGCAGGGGTTGCGGAGCGAAGGGTGGCGTGTTTTTGCAACAGCCCGGGACTTAAGTGATGTGGCGCAGCTGCAAACTGAGGGGTTTGAGGCGCTGCAGCTGGATGTGGCCGACTCGGCGTCAATCGCCGGCGCGGTTGCGGCCGTGCTGGAAAAAACCGGCGGGCGGATTGATGCGTTATTTAATAATGCCGGCTTTGGTGTGCCCGGTGCGGTTGAAGATTTAAGCCGTGAAGCAATGCGGCATCAGTTTGAAACCAATGTGTTTGGTGCTATCGAGCTGACCAATGCCGTTTTGCCGGTGATGCGCCGCCAGGGAAGCGGGCATATTCTATTCAATGGCTCGGTGCTGGGTTTTGCCGCCATGCCCTATCGCGGGGCTTATAACGCCAGCAAATTTGCGCTGGAAGGCTTTGCGGACACCTTGCGCCAGGAGCTGCATGGCTGCCCGGTTCATGTGGTGCTATTGCAGCCCGGCCCGATTGTCAGCCGTTTTCGCATGAATGCAATGGCGCAATTTGAGCGCTGGATCAGTCAGCAATCCAGTTTTCACCTGCCATCTTATCTTGCCATGCAGGCGCGTTTAACAAAAAGCGGGCCGGTGGCCCCTTTTACATTGCCAGCGGACGCGGTGTGGCGGATTGTGAGCAAGACACTGAATAGTCGCCGTCCGTCTGCCCGCTATCAAATCACTACCCCAACAAAAGTCTTTTGGGTGCTTAAAAAGATTCTTCCAACCCGTTTGCTGGATTATATTTTGCTCAAAGCGTCGGGGGATGAGCCCGGTTGCAGCTATGGACGAGGTTAATTTCCTTGTTATTCCTGCACTTGATTTTTAATAATCCGCCTTAAAAAGCAGTAAACATTGCATATATATTGCGTTTTTACGGCGCAGCCAGCTAATTGGCTTTGTTTGGAGAGGGAAATGACCTTGTTTTTGATACCACGCACAAAGTTCGTCTCTTGTCGAGAATTGAGCCGGGGCCCCCTATCGGGTAAAATAGCGAATTCCAACCTGCTATTCATGCCATGACCAAGTTCATTTTCGTTACCGGTGGTGTCGTTTCCTCGCTGGGCAAAGGCATCGCCGCTGCGTCGCTGGCCGCAATCCTTGAATCACGTGGCCTTAAAGTCACGATGATGAAGCTCGATCCCTATATCAATGTGGATCCGGGCACAATGAGTCCATTTCAGCACGGTGAAGTTTTCGTTACCGAAGACGGCGCT
>JBOFGM010000443.1:0-2329 GCA_051649105.1 Iodobacter sp.
CGCTGCAGCTCAATCCCGGCCAGCGGATGGCCCGGAAAATCTTCTTCCGGTGTGATCCCCACCACAATGGCGGCATTGGCATTGCGCTCATTACGGGAGTACTGGCTCATGCCGTTGGTCACCACACGGCCCGGCTCCGAAGCCGCAGCCACGACGGTGCCACCCGGGCACATACAGACGCTGTAAACCGAACGGCCGTTGCTGGCGTGATGCACCAGCTTATAATCGGCCGCGCCCAGAATCGGATGCCCGGCACTGGCACCAAAGCGGGCCGTATCAATTAAGGTTTGCGGATGTTCTACGCGAAAGCCCAGCGAAAACGGCTTGGCTTCCATATAAACGCCCTGATCAAACAGCTTATAAAACGTATCCCGTGCACTGTGACCAATGGCCAGCACCACATGGCGGGACATGATTTTTTCGCCGCCGGCCAGCTCAACGCCTTCCACCTGGCCATCGTTCAGAATCAGCTGCTCTGCCTTGCTGGAAAAACGCACTTCGCCGCCCAGCTCAATAATATTGGCGCGCATGCTTTCAACCATGCTGACTAAGCGGAATGTCCCGATATGGGGTTTACTGACATACATAATTTCATCGGGTGCGCCGGCTTTTACAAACTCTTGCAGCACCTTATAACCTAAGTGCTTAGGGTCTTTAATCTGGCTGTAAAGTTTGCCATCAGAAAAAGTACCCGCACCGCCTTCACCGTATTGCACATTCGATTCAGGGTTTAACTCGCCCTTGCGCCACAGGCCCCAGGTATCTTTAGTGCGCTCACGCACGGCCTTGCCGCGTTCCAGAATAATTGGCTTAAAGCCCATCTGCGCCAGCAATAAGCCGGCAAACAGGCCACAGGGGCCGGTGCCGATCACCACCGGACGATCGGTCAGATCCGCCGGGGCGCTGGCCACATATTTATATTCAATATCCGGCGAAACCATCATATGCCGGTCGGCACTCTGGCGTTTGAGCACGGCGGCTTCATTTTTTACTTCTGCATCCAGCGAATAAATCAGCAGAATTGCCGCACGTTTGCGCGCATCATAGCTGCGCTTAAAAATGCTGAAACTGATTAAATCACCGTCCGGAACAGCAAGACGCTTCAGCAGAGCCTGCCTGAGTTCTTCTTCCGAATGATCCAGCGGCAGTTTTACTTCGTTTATTCTTAACATTCTGTCTTTCCGAAATTCAAGGTGCGCGAAAGGCGGCGCAGAGCCCGCATTTTAACTGAGCCGGCCATACCGGTTCTGACATAAAACAGCGAAAGCGCACGCCAAGCGTATTCAACCCGCTATTTTGCCGGTTTTCTGCCTGCCTTGCCGGGCTGTTGCAAAAAAAAACCAGAACAAAGCGGCTTCAGCCCCAAAACGCCTGCCCTGCCGCACGAAACATTTACGGCAGGCGGCTGAATCACGCTTTTGGCTTTCTTAGTCATAGCAGAACAATCGCCGATTCATTTGTCATAAATCATTCATTCTTTCGTAACCTAAATGGAGTCTTACTGCAAAGATTACATACTATGCTCGCGCCTTCACTAAAAAACCCATCAGGGATGAAGAGATGAGAGTCTTATTATTAGCCAGCCTGATCAGCAGTTCGCTGGCATTAACAGCATGTAACAGCGACAACAGCGATACGCCACTCGCTCCGGTTAATCCGCCTGTCGCCGCAGGAACAAAACTGGACTTAGCGGTGCTGCAAACCACCGACTTGCACGCCAATGTGCTGAGCTATGACTATTACAAAACCACCGATGATGTAACGATCGGCTTTGAGCGCACCGCCACCCTGATTGATGCGGCACGTAAAGAGAATCCAAATAATCTGCTGGTGGATGATGGCGATACCATTCAGGGCACATCGCTTTCCGACTATCAGGCACAAATTGAGCCGGTAAAATGTGATACCCCGCTGGCCATTCATAAAGTCATGAACTTTATGAAATACGATGCCGGCAATATCGGTAATCATGAATTTAACTATGGCCTGCCTTTCCTCGGCCAGGTGACCGGCAATGCGATGAAAGCCGGCCCGGATGCGGGCAAAAATTGTAAAGGCGCCGACTTCCCGCTGGTGGTTTCAAATGTTAATAACGCCAGCGACAATAAGCCGCTGTTTGCGCCTTATGTGATTCTGGACCGCACCTTTAAAACGGCTGACGGTAAAGATATCAAACTGAAAGTAGGTGTGATTGGTTTTACCCCGCCGGGCATTATGAACTGGGATAAACGCAATCTGGATGGCAAAGTCACCGTAAAACCGGTGGTCGATGCCGCCAAACTGTATGTGCCAAAAATGCGTGCAGAAGGCGCGGATATTGTGGTGGCCC
>JBOFGM010000444.1:0-1840 GCA_051649105.1 Iodobacter sp.
GAATATTTAATTGAACAAGACTGGGTTTATTTAATTGCCAGCGATTGCCATAACCTGGCTTATCGCCCGCCTAATTTGCAGGCCGGCCATGCCGCAGTCACCGCCTTACATGGCAAAGAGTATGCCGATATGCTCACGATTGAGCATCCACAACGAATTATTCAAAGCCGTGTATGAAACCCGTTAAATTCTTATTTCCACTGATTACACTGGCCATTTGTATATCGGTGCTGGCGCTGTGGCCGGGATTAAAACAAGCCTGGTTTGACCTGTCCACGCTGGAATCCCGCCAGCAGGTACAAAACTGGCTGAGTAATCCACAAAAGCCCATTGATCTTGGTGAATGGATTAAAACCCGCGAAAATCTGCAATATGCCAGCGCAGCCTGCCCGCAGGTGGCGCAATACCATATTGAATTAGCCCGGCTGGAAGTATTGCGCGGTTTAAAAGCCCATCATTCTAAATTGGTACGCGATGTGTTTTATCAGGAAGCTGTGAATCAATACCGGGCGGCTTTACAAGTGCAACCCAATAACGCCAGCAGTATGGCCAATATTGTGCAATTTAAATCTTATCTTGGCCAATATGATGCCGAATTTGAACGCTTATTTATCCGCTCGCGCCAGCTGAATCCCTATGAACCCGATACCCAGCTGGCCTTACTCAATGCCGGATTTCAAAGCTGGCCTCAGTTGCCAGAGTCCATGCGCGCCCAGGTGCGTCAGGTCTGGCGGCTGGCCTCAACCCAGCAAAAAGATAATGTGCAGAAGCTAAAAGCCAACTATCCTGAAGTCGATGTCTGACCTGCCAAACTCTTTCCCCGTTAAACCGCTTCGCATCAGAAGCGGTTTAATTGTATTGGCGCTGTGTTTACTGACCACCGCCGGCATTGCCGCGGGTTTAACCGATTTTTCTACTAATTTACTCAATGCGGTGGCCCGGCGCTGGGGCCAGGGTGCCATTCCCCGCCTGCTGAACTGGAAAGAGTTTCTGCAGGATGAAAAACCCGCCGTGCAGTCGCAATGGGTTCCCCCCAAAGCCCCGTCCCTGACCGCTTTAAAAAACACCAATCGTTTTTTTAACCGTGTGCCCTATGCCACCGACCAGGCACACTGGGGCGTGACAGATTACTGGGCAACGCCCATCGAGCTGCTGGCCTCTAATGCCGGGGATTGCGAAGATTATGCCGCAGCCAAATACTTCAGCCTGCGGGATTTAGGCGCGCCCGTGGGGCAATTACGAATGGTTTATGTACGGGCCTTAAAAATCAATGAAGCCCATATGGTGCTGGCCTGGTATGCCACGCCCGAAGCCGAACCCCTGATCCTGGATATTTTAACCGGCGATATTAAACCCGCCTCGCAGCGCACCGATCTGGAGCCGGTCTATAGCTTTAATGATGATGATATCTGGGCAGGCGATACACAGAAAAAAGGCGGTGCCAGTCAGATCCGCTTCTGGAAAGATTTAAAAGAAAAAATGGCCCGCGAGCAGGCCATGTAGTGGTGATGCAGTGGCCTAAACGGTAACAGGCGCGCTCAGGGTCTGAATCACCGCCACCGAATAGCGGTCAGTTAACTTTAGTAAAAAGATCGGCTTTTCAAAGAAGGCTATCCGGGCCGGGGAAACACAAAGGCGTGCCAGCCAGATCCGTTTCTGGAAGGATTCAAAAATGGCCCGCACGCAGGCCATGTAGTGGCTTAAACGGTAACAGGCCCGCCAGGGGCTGAATCACCGCCACCGAATAACGGTCGGTTAACTTCAGTAAAAAGATCGGCTTTTCAAAGAAGGCTATCCGGGCCGGGGAAACACAAAGGCGTGCCAGCCAGATACATTTCTG
>JBOFGM010000445.1:0-11497 GCA_051649105.1 Iodobacter sp.
AATAAATTCATGGGCGCGCTGGCGGCTGGGGGCGTTTTACAAGTAACCATGGAAGATCCCTTCAGGCCCTGCGGCCTGAATGATTAATGAAAGGCAGAAAGCTCCAGCAGCCGGTCCACCCCTGTGGGCTCGGCCTTTAACAGCGGAACCACCGCATATCGCGTGGCATATTGGCTGATTACGGTTTCAATCTCTTTTAATTCATTATGTGCGCGCTGGCATAACAGGGGCGATTGCGGATGGGCAGCGGCCACACTGTTATTAATAATCCAGGCCCATGGCTCGATGCCGGCGCGGCGCAAATCATCCTGTAAATGGGCCGCTTCCAGCACCGGCGTGGTTTCGGCCAGAGTCACCAGCAGCACCTTGGTTTTTGCCGGGTCCTGCAGCTGCATCATCGGGGTCAGATAATGCATTGCGGTGTCCCCCATCTGACGGCTGACTTCCCGGTGGTAAGCGCCGGTGGCATCCAGCAATAACAGGGTATGGCCGGTGGGCGCGGTATCCATGACCACAAATTTTTTTCCTGCCTCGCGAATAATCCTGGAAAAAGCCTGAAACACGGCAATTTCCCCGGTGCAGGGCGAGCGTAAATCTTCTTCCAGCAAGGCCCGGCCGGCGGCATCCAGTTTGGCCCCTTTGGTGTTTAACACATGCTGGCGATAGCGCTCGGTTTCTGTTTCCGGATCAATCCGGCTGACGCTTAACTGATCAACGGAGCCAGCCAGTGTTTCGCTTAAATGCGCCGCAGGATCAGAGGTGGTCAGCAATACCGGCAGATGACGGCGGGCCAGCTCAACGGCAATGGCCGCCGCCAGCGTGGTTTTGCCGGTGCCGCCTTTACCCATCAGCATAATCAGGCCATGGCCGTCGGCTGCAATGATATCGACCAGGGTGGAGAGAGCCGGGGCATCGGCCATGGGGGCATCCAGCGGAGCCGCGGTGGTTTCTGCGGCGGTAAATAAATGCCGCAGTGCATCCAGCCCGACCAGATTAAAGGGTTTAAGGGCCAGCAGATCGAGGGGCAGATTTTGCAGTTCTGCCGGAATCGCCTGGAGCGCCGCTTGTTCCCGCAGGTAAATAGCGCCAGCCAGCGGATCTTGCCGGATTTCACTGACGGGAAATACGCCGTTGATCACCAGGTATTGGCGGGTCAGGCCAATGGCTGCCAGCTCTTCATGGGTGCGGGCCACTTCACGCAGGGTGGCCGCCTGAGCTCGTGCCACCAGAATCAACCGGGTGCGCAGCGGATCGGCCAGTGCATCAACGGCGGCTTTATATTGGGAGCGCTGTTTTTCCAGCCCGGCCAGAGGGCCCAGACAGGAGGCATCGCCTTTGCCATCATCCAGAAAACCACTCCATGCTCCGGGCAGTTGCAGCAGGCGGATGGTGTGCCCTGTCGGGGCGGTATCAAAAATAATATGTTCGTATTCTTTGGTCAGGCTGGAGTCAACCAAGAGGGCGGTAAATTCATCAAAAGCCGCAATTTCTGTAGTGCAGGCGCCAGAGAGCTGCTCTTCAATACTTTTAACCACCGCTTCGGGCAACACGCCCCGCACCGGGCCGACAATCCGGTCCCGATAGGCTTGCGCCGCCGCCTGCGGGTCAATTTCCAAGGCCTTCAGGTGGGGCACGGCAGCAATTGCAGTGATCTGATTACCAATGGCAATGCCAAAAGCCTGGCCCACACTGGAGGCGGGATCGGTGCTGACCAGCAGCACCTCTTTGCCTTCTGACGCCAGCTGAATGGCCGCCGCACAGGCGATGGAGGTTTTACCCACGCCGCCCTTACCGGTAAAAAATAAAAACCGGGGCACTTTCTGCATAAATTTCATCATGTTCTCCATTTAGCCGCCACATGAACAACCGCCGGTTTTGCCGCCCTCAGCCGTGCTGATTTGGGCCCAGCGGCCTAATTCGGCACGGGTGGGGTAGCGTCCGGCCAGCGCAATTTCGCCATCGATCAGTACCAGCGGCAGGCTTTGGCTACCGGAGCGTTCCAGAAAACCTTTTACAACGGCATTTTCGGCAAAGGCCATGGGCTGCTGTGCCAGATTAAACCGCTCGATTTGCCCGCCATTTTGCCTGGCCCAATCGATATCGGCCGAGGCATTAACCAGTGCCTGATCCACATCGCTGCCACATACGCCGCTGCTGCAACAGAGGGCCGGGTCAAAAATTTGAATGGTGCTCATCTGAATACTCCTTCTGAAAGGATTTAGCGCTGGTTCGCAGCGCGTGGGGGCTGGAATGACACATTATTTTAATATTACAACAATATTTGAAATGTTGGGTGGGTACTTTTATCCCCGCTACAGAAACGGTGGCTCTTCCTGTGTGAAAGATGTTTTCAATCAATTAATTAAAGTGAAGTTGGTGCAGTGAATTACGACTGTCAACTTACCGGGTGTAGCATGACAGGTGAAGAGCGTTATTTATATTAAGGTCAGTTCTGGTTTTGGAGTCTGAATTAAGCCCCGTCAGCAGCTGACAGCGTTTTTATTCTTGAGGAATAACAATGCCTGAAATCACTGATCGCCAGATGGGTTTAAGCAGCACCGAGGCCGCCCGGCGGCTGAAAATCAGCGGCCCCAATGAATTGCCGGCGGCAGGGCGCCGCTCGCTCTGGGGCATGGCCTGGGTGGTTCTGAAAGAGCCCATGTTTATTTTGCTGATGTCCTGCGGCGGTATTTATCTATTGCTGGGCAGCAAAGAAGACGCCTTTATTTTGCTGGGCTCGGTGGTGATTATTATGGCCATGAGTCTGTCGCAGGAGCGAAAAAGCGCCCGGGCGCTGGAAGCGTTGCGTGAGCTGGCCGGCCCCCAGGTACGGGTACTGCGTGACGGGGAGCAAAAACAGATCGCCGGGCGGCTTTTGGTGCCGGGCGATATTATTTTTCTGGCAGAAGGCGGCCGTATCCCGGCCGATGCCGTGTTGTTTTACGGGCAAAATATGACGGTGGATGAGTCGTCTCTCAGCGGAGAATCCATCCCGGTTCGTAAACAAGATGCAGAGCAAATTCCGGATGTTTTTGCCCCGCCGGGCGGTGATGACCAGCCTTTTCTGTATTCCGGCACGCTGATTGTGCAAGGCAATGGCAGGGCCGAGGTGGTGGCAACCGGTGCCCGGACCGCGCTGGGGCGGATCGGCCAGGCTTTACTGACTCTGAAAGAAGAATCCAGCCAGGTTCAGCTTGAAACCGCGCATCTGGTTAAAGTGGTGGCCGCTTCCAGTATGGTGCTGGTAATTATTCTTGCGGTTTGGTACGGGCTGGACCGGGGCGACTGGCTGAACGGGATTCTGGCCGGTCTGACCCTGGCCATGTCGATTTTGCCGGCAGAATTACCCCTGATTCTGACTATTTTCCTGGGGCTGGGGGCTTGGCGGATGGCCCGCAGAAAGGTGCTGACAAGGCGTCTTGCTGCTATTGAAATGCTGGGAGCGGCAACGGTGCTGTGTACCGATAAAACCGGCACGCTGACGCAAAACCGGATGGAAGTGGCGCAAATATCGGTAGACACCGAGGCGCATTCTTTCCGTGATACCGCCGCATTGCAGCCGCATAATTTTCCCGAACCTTTTCATGCTGTGCTGGAATTTGCCATGCTTTCCAGCCACCGCGATCCGTTTGATCCTATGGAAAAAGCCATTCAGCAGACCGGCCATCTGGCACTGGCTGGCACGGAGCATATTCATCAGGGCTGGCAGTTGGTGGAAGAGTATCCGCTGTCGGCAGAATTACTGGCTATGTCGCGGGTCTGGCGCTCGCCTGATTCTGAGCAATATGTCATTGCAGCCAAAGGCGCGCCGGAGGCCATTATTGATTTATGCCATTTGCCGGCCGGGCGGGCGGCAGAGATTACTGATCAGGTGAACCAGCAGGCGGCTCAGGGTTTGCGGGTTTTGGCCGTAGCCCGTGCCTCTTTCCGGGCGCAGGATTTACCGGCCATCCAGCATGATTTTGAATTTCGCTATATCGGGCTGATTGCGCTGGCCGATCCGCTGCGCCCGGCGGTGCGCCAGGCTGTGAAGCAATGCCATGAGGCGGGTATTCGCGTCATCATGATTACCGGAGATTACCCGGCCACGGCGCTGAATATTGCCACTCAGGGCGGGCTGGATGTCCGGGGCGGCATTATGACAGGGGCCGATCTGGACCGGCTGAATGAGGTTCAGCTGCAGCGCAGACTGCCGCAGGTGAATGTATTTTGCCGGGTGCAGCCAGAGCAGAAATTGCGGCTGGTTGAGGCTTTAAAGCGCGCCGGTGAAGTGGTGGCCATGACCGGGGACGGCGTCAATGATGCTCCGGCATTAAAGTGCGCCCATATTGGCATTGCCATGGGCGGGCGGGGCACCGATGTGGCGCGGGAATCGGCCGCGCTGGTGTTACTGGATGATGATTTTAATTCGATTGTGGCGGCGGTTCGGCTGGGTCGGCGGATTGTGGACAATATGCGCAAGGCGGTGGTGTTTATTGTGGCAGCGCATATTCCCATTGCCGGGATGTCTATGTTGCCGGTGATGCTGGGCTGGCCGCTGGTTTTGCTGCCGGTGCATATTGTGTTTTTTGAATTAATGGTCGATCCGGTATGCGCCGTGGTGTTTGAGGCTGAAGCGGAAGAAATTAATGTGATGAAGCGCCCGCCAAGGCCAGCCAGCAGCAAAATATTTGATTCTTCGCTGCTGCTTTTGGGGGTACAACAGGGCAGTGTCTTGTTGTTGCTCTTGCTGGCGGTGTACAGCGGGGCCAGTTGGGCGGGCCTTGCCACGGAGCAAGCCAGAGCGCTGACGTTTTCTGCCATGATTTTGGGTGATATCTGGCTGGTCTTTATCAATCGCTGCTGGTCTTTGCCGCTCCGCTCCTCTTTACGGCGGCCCAATGCGGCGCTGTGGTGGATTGTGAGCGCAGCCCTGCTGATGCTGGCTTTGGCGCTGTTGGTGCCCGGTATCCGGGAGGTCTTTCACTTTGCTCCCTTATCTCTGGCCTGGTTCGCCCTGATGGCGCTGCTGGTCTGCACCGCACTGCTGTTGATGACTTTACTGACTAAAAAATGGGTGCGGCATTAATCCGGCGTATTGAGAGGCGGCAGAACCGCGCTGCAGCAGGATGATTGCTGACGCAAATCTGCGCATTGTTCCGGATGGCCGGAGCAGCATTCTTCGGTCAGATAGGCAATTAAATCCAGCATCAGCAGCATATTGGCCCGGTAGCGCAGATAGCGGCCTTCTTGCTCCACACTCAGCAACCCGGACTGAGTGAGCGCCTTTAAGTGAAACGATAAATTCGAGGCCGGCAGCGCCAGCGCGGTGGCAATTTCCCCGGCAACCATACCGGCTGGCCCTTGTTTAACCAGCAGACGATAAATATCCAGCCGGATACCCGAGGACAGAGATTCAAAAATTGAGGTGGCAGTTTTATTTTCCATTGTTCAACTATACAACAATCTTTGAAATAAAATGCTGGTATTCTTTATGCCTCTGGTTTAATCCGGAAGGCCAAGCGAGTGTTTGGTCCGGTGCTAAAGGAAAAATAATGACGATTAAAGTCGGGATTAACGGTTTTGGCCGTATGGGGCGTTTAACCTTGCGTGCCGCTCATGGCTGGCCTGATCTGGAATTTGTGCAAATCAACGATCCGGCCGGGGATGCGGCTACCCTGGCGCATTTACTGGCTTTTGATTCGGTGCATGGCCGCTTTGCCGCGGATATCCGGGCAGAGGGCGATGCCATTGTGGTGGATGGTCAGCGGATTAAGGTCAGCCATAATCTGGCGATTGGCGACACCGACTGGTCGGGCTGTGATGTGGTGATTGAAGCCTCGGGCAAAATGCGTAAAGCCTCTTTATTGCAAGCTTATCTGGATCAGGGCGTGGCCCGCGTGGTGGTGACGGCTCCGGTTAAAGAGGCCGGGGTGCTGAATGTGGTGATGGGCGTGAATGATGATTTATATGATCCGGCCCTGCACCGGATTGTGACGGCGGCCAGCTGCACCACCAATTGTCTGGCCCCGGTGGTTAAAGTGATCCATGAGCAGCTGGGTATCCGTCATGGCAGCATGACCACCATCCATAATCTGACCAATACCCAGACCATTATTGATGCGCCGCATAAAGATCTGCGCCGGGCCCGTTCCTGCGGCACCAGCCTGATTCCCACATCCACCGGCTCGGCCACGGCCATTACTGAGATTTTTCCAGAGCTGAAAGGGCGCTTAAATGGCCATGCGGTGCGGGTGCCATTAACGAATGCATCGCTGACCGATTGCGTATTTGAGCTGGAACGCGCCACCACGGTGGAAGAGGTCAATGGCTTGCTGCAAGTGGCGGCTGAAACCTATCTGAAAGATATTCTGGGCTATGAAGAGCGTCCGCTGGTGTCGGTGGATTACCGGGGCGATGCCAGATCGTCCATTATTGATGCGTTATCGACCATGGTGATTAACGGCACACAGCTCAAGCTCTATGCCTGGTATGACAATGAATGGGGCTATGTAAACCGCACGGCAGAATTAGTGCGTAAAGTCGGCCAGCGCTAAGCCTTTCTCCCGGCAATTGCCGGGCCTTTCATTTGACTGCAGGTTCTCTATGTTTGCCCGGCTTTCCCCGCAAATTCGCCAATATTTGATGATTACCGGTAATTACTGGGCGTTTACCCTGACCGACGGTGCGCTGCGCATGCTGGTGGTGCTGCATTTTCATCGGCTGGGGTTTTCGCCGCTCAGTATTGCCATGCTGTTTCTGTTTTATGAGATCTTTGGTGTGATTACCAATCTGATCGGCGGCTGGCTGGGGGCGCGGATTGGTTTAAATAAAACCATGAATATCGGGCTGGCCCTGCAGGTACTGGCTCTGCTGGCCTTAACCGTGCCGGTTTCCATGCTGACGGTGCCCTGGGTGATGGCCGCGCAGGCGCTGTCCGGTATTGCCAAAGATTTAAATAAAATGAGCGCCAAAAGCAGTATCAAATCGCTGCTGCCCGCCGGAGCCAGTGGCCGGCTTTATCACTGGGTGGCGGTGCTGACCGGGTCTAAAAATGCGCTGAAAGGAGTGGGGTTTTTTCTGGGCGGCGCCTTACTGACGGCTCTGGGCTTTACTGGCGCAATCTGGCTGATGGCAGGCTGCCTGTTGCTGGTCTGGTTATTGAGTTTAGTGTTGTTAAAACAAGATCTGGGCAAGGCCAAAAATAAGCCCAAATTCAGCGAGATTTTTTCTAAAAGCCCGGCGGTGAATATTTTATCGGCGGCGCGCTTATTTTTATTTGCGGCGCGTGATGTCTGGTTTGTGGTGGCCTTGCCGGTGTATTTATCGGTTCAGCTGGGCTGGAGCAGTGGGGCAACCGGGGCTTTTTTTGCCGCTTGGGTCATTGTCTACGGCATGGTGCAATCGGTGGCGCCATCTATCACCGGCAAGCAGCCCGATGGCAAAACGGCCCTCTTCTGGGCTTTGCCGCTGGCTTTGACTACTGCAGCTATTGCTTTGGCTCTGGATCATACCGCCGCCGTGCAGACGGTCTTGATTGGCGGCTTGGCCCTGTTTGGCGTGCTGTTTGCGGTGAATTCATCGCTGCATAGTTATCTGATTGTCAGCTATGCCAAAGAAGACGGCGCTTCGCTGGATGTGGGCTTTTACTATATGGCCAATGCGCTGGGGCGGCTGACCGGCACGGTCTTGTCCGGCTGGGTGTATCAAACCTCGGGTCTGACGGCCTGCCTGTGGATTTCCGCCGTCTTTGTGGCCACGGCGGCCGCGATTTCGGTGGCGCTGCCGCGGCGTGTGCGCTGAATTATTTCGGCTTTTGCCAGGGGGGGGGTAATTCCCGCGGCTTATCCACGGTCCCCCATTGATCGCCGCTGGCTTTCCGCCAGGGGATAAGCCTGCCCTGGCGTGGGTGCTGATTTATTTCGCCTTTTGATATGGATGCTGAATCCCCAGCAGCTTATCCACGGTGACGATCTCATAGCCACTGGCTTTCAGCCAGGGAATCAAGGCATCCACGGCGGCCACGGTTTTACGGCGTTTACCGCCGCCATCGTGCATTAAGATAATGGCCTCTTCATGCATATAATCCTGCACTCCCCGCTCAATCAGATGCTTGCCAAACAGCATCCGGTTGCGGTTCCAGTCTTGCGCATCCAGCGACCAAAGAATCACGGATAAGCCATGCTGCTGCATTAAGGCAATCTGGGAATCGCTGATATGGCCATAGGGCGGGCGCATCAACGCGGGTTCCACCCCCAGTACCTTTCGATAAAGCGCCTGGGTGGTTTTGATCTGCTCATCCCAGACATAGTCATTGTCCAGCATGGCCAGATCCGGGTGATCATAACTATGGTTGCCCAGCGTATGGCCGGCCTGGTAGGCACGCAAAATCATTTCTTCATGGCCGGGAAGCCATTTTCCCTGCCAGAAAAACGTCGCTTTAACCTGATGTTTATCCAGCACATCCAGAATATCCGGGGTATCGGTGCCCGGGCCATCATCAAATGTCAGCGCCACCATTTTGCGGTGAGTGGGGCCTGCCAGCCACAACTGGCCGGGGAAGCGCTGCGCCTGAGATTCCATTTCTTTCAGCGGAACCTGATCCCAGTTTTCTAAATAGGGCGTCATCACTTTGGGGCGGGTCTTAGGAGTATTGGCGGCGATGGTGCCAGAGGGCAGTGGCGGGCGTGGCCACCATTCCCAAATTGTGGCAAAAAATGTCAGTATCAGGCCGGTGATTGCTATTTTTTTCCACATAATTTGCTTTCTGGAAAATTAAACAAAGACAAATCATGGCATACTTATGCCCTTGTAAGGTGATCCCATTACAATAAATTCTGCCAGAGCCCTCTGGCCATGCTGCAGATCGCCTTTTCTTAATGCCTGCGCTTGCAGGAGGAGAGTTTGCTATGGCCCGGCCAGGTGTGCGTGAGCGGGATGCATGGGTTTTTATCCTGCCTTTTTTGCTGATTTTCTCTTTATTTACGCTGTGGCCTTTGCTGCTGAATGCCTGGCTTGCATTCCATGATTATTTTATTCACAGCGGCAATACGGTATGGAATGGCTTTGCCAATTTTGTTTATCTGGCAGAGGATGATATTTATTTTTATCCGGCTATTAAAAACACCCTGATTTTATTATTGGTAGTACCGCTGATTCAAGCCGGCGCCTTAATGCTGGCTTTACTGGCCTCACATCCCGCCATGGGGGTGTTCCGGGTTGTTTTTTATCTGCCGGTGATTATCGCGGTTTCCTTAGCCGGGGTGGTCTGGCAGCAGGTATTAAAAGCAGACGGGTTATTAAACGGGCTGATTGCTTTTGTTTTTCAGGTTCCCATCTTTAATTTGCCCGACTGGCTGAATGAACCGCGCTTTGCCTTATTCGCCGTGATGCTGTTCTTTTTCTGGAAACATATTGGCTATTATATGGTTCTTTATCTGGCCGGCTTGCAAGCCTTGCCCCACGCCCAGCTGGAAGCGGCAAAAATAGACGGGGCAAACCGCTGGCAATGTTTATGGCATATTACTTTGCCTGCTTTGCAGCCGGTGATTTTGCTCAGTACCCTGTTAAGCACCATTGCGGCACTTAAAACGCTGCAGGAAGTGCTGGTAATGACGGGCGGGCAGAGCGATACGCAAACGGTGCAAATGTATGTTTATGATGCGGCCTTTTATGGCCATAGTTTTGGTGTGGCCGCTGCGGCTGCACTGATTCTTACCCTTATTTGCCTGGCACTGGCGTATTTGCAATGGCGCTTATTTGGTGAAAAAGGCTTGATCAGGCGGGGTGGTTAAGATGCGTTTAAATCTTCTGGCCCGCTGGGGCATTCTGCTGTTTATTACGGTTTTTGCATTATTTCCTTTTATCTGGATTGTTTCGGTTGCGCTGTCGGCTGATTCTTCCGGAATATGGAATTTCCCGCAGGCATTCTGGCCGGCCGAGCCCGGTTTATTCTGGTTTGAACGGGTCATTAATGAAATCACACTGGTGCGATATTTATTAAATTCATTACTGATGTCGGTATCCACCACATTTTTTATTTTATTGCTGACGATTCCCTGTGCCTATGCGCTGGTTTTTTTAGATTTTTGCGGACGGCAGCAATTGCTGGTGCTGTTTATTATCACCATTATGGTGCCGGCTGAATTATTTTTAGTGCCCAATTTTTTAACCTTTTCAAAAATAGGGTTATCAGACAGCTATATTGCCGCGGTATTGCCCAATATTGCCAGCGCCTTTGGTGTTTTTTTAATGAGGCAGGCTTTTCAGGATTTACCACGGGATATTCTGGATGCGGCCCGGGTGGATGGAGCCGGTGAATGGCGGGTCTTGCTGACTATTGCCCTGCCATTAAGTAAGCCTATGGTGGCTACTTTAGCGATATTTAGTTTTGTGCTGGCCTGGAATGATTATCTCTGGCCATCGGTGGTATTAAGCTCGCGCATTAAAATGCCGGTTGCGGTGGGAATTTACAGCGACTTAACCGGCCCCTTTGCCACCTCCACCAGTATGGTGTTTGCGGCCGTCACACTGGCTGTTTTACCGGTGCTGTTTTTATTTGTCTGTGGGCAAAAGTACTTTTTAAGCACGCCAAAAAGCCTGCTGGAGTAGCGGCTTTGGGTGGGGTGAAAGCGGGTTATGCTGTACGGGTATTTAGATATAACTTGCAATTGCCCCCCCTCTGTCAAGTAACATGGTGCTGATTCCCATTACCTGAACCTTGCTATGAATCTTCGCCAGCTGGCTGCATATTTGCAGTTATCCCCTACAACGGTAAGCCGGGCTTTGAATGGCTTTCCTGAGGTGAACCGTGCCACACGCGAGCGCGTGGCGGAAGCGGCAGTGCGGCTGGGATATCGCCCCAATACGGTGGCCCGGCGTCTGGCGACCGGCAAAACAGACAGTATCGGCATTATTTATCCCTTTGAGCCTACCGATCTGGGCGATCCGGTCTTTCTGGATATTATCGCCGGGGTGACTGAGCGCTTGGGCGAGGCAGGGATGGATTTTATGATTATCTCTGCCGCGGTTGAAAACGAGCTGGCGACCTATCACCGTATTGTGTCCGATGGCCGGGTGGATGGCTTGATTGTGGCGCGTACCCGGGTGCAGGATGCACGGCTGCAATTTCTGGCCAGCAAAAACTTCCCCTTTGTGGCGCATGGCCGCAGCGAATTAAGCCAAAACTACCCCTGGTTTGATTACGATAATGAGGCTGGGATGCGGCTGGCGGTGGATCAGCTGACGGGGGAGGGACACCGTAAAATTGCGCTGGTGCATGCTCCGCTGGATATGAATTTTGCCATGCAGCGCCGGATGGGGTTTTTACTGGGCCTGCATGCTGCCGGGGTAGAGGCCCGCCCGGAATATCTGGTGTGCGGAGGGTTAAGCCCAAGGGAAGGCGCCGCCGCGGCAGAAGTCTTACTGGCAATGCCCGAACCACCCACGGCCATTGTGGTGGATAACAATGTCTCGGCCCAGGGCGTGATGGCCATGTTGCGCCAGGCTGAATGGGTGG
>JBOFGM010000446.1:0-6115 GCA_051649105.1 Iodobacter sp.
ACCACCACCAACCAGAGCTTTGATGAAAGCGCGGTGGATCAAGGGGACGGCGGGCAGCAGCTGCAGGCAAGTCTCGAAGATTACGACCCGCAATCCCTGTATTACGCCAATGATACCGAAGGCTTAAGCCGCTACGCACAGCTGCGTCAGCAGGCCCACGACAGCCAGAAAAAATCCTTTACCGGCTCCGGCACTTTGCGCAGTCTGCAAGCCGGCCAATGGTTCCGGCTGGAAGATCATCCCGCGCATGAATGGGATAGCGCCGAGCAACGCGAATTTGCCGTTACCGAGCTGAAATTTACCGCGCAAAATAACTTACCGGCCGATCTGACCCAGCAATTACTGATGATCGCCCCGGGCTTACTGGCGGCCGGTAATGCCGCCAACGATGGCAAACCTTATCAGGCGGATTTTACTGCCCAGCGCCGTGGCCAGCCGCTTACCCCGGTCTTTGCCCACGAAGCAATGAGCAAACCGCAAAGCCGTGGCGTACAAACCGCCACCGTGGTCGGCCCGGCCGAATCCGAAGTGCATACCGACGAGCAAGGCCGCATCAAGGTGCAGTTTCACTGGCAGCGCGCCGCCGAGCATCCGGCATTTGGCGCTAATTTAGATGACAAATCCTCTTGTTGGATTCGCGTGGCCTATCCGTCAGCCGGCGCCAGCTGGGGCCATCAGTTTATCCCCCGTATTGGTCAGGAAGTGCTGGTCGACTTTATCGAAGGCGATATCGACCGCCCGATTGTCACCGGCGTGGTTTATAACGGCAGCCATCCGGTGCCGACCTTTAGCGGTGCCGGTGCTCTGCCGGCCAATAAAACCTTATCCGGTATCAAAACTAAAGAACATGAAGGCGGCCAATACGGCGAGCTGTTGTTTGACGACAGCAAGGGTGAAGTACGCACCAAGCTATCCAGCGAGCATGGTAAGACTCAGCTGAACTTGGGGTATTTAATCCACCCGCGCACCGACGGCAAGGGCGAGCCACGCGGTGAAGGCTTTGAACTGCGCACCGACAATCAGGGCGCGATTCGCGCCAATGGTTTGCTCATCAGCACCGAAGCTAAAGGCGGGGCGAGTGGCAAACAGCTCGACCGCGCCCCGGCGCAAAGCCAGCTGGAAGCCGCGCTGGCGCTGGCGCAGAGCATGGGTGAAACAGCGACCAACCAACTCGCCGACACCATGGAAACCGGCGACGCGGGTAAAACCGTCAAACCTGACAACAGCCCCGGCGAAACCGCCACCAACGGCCATTTGTATCATCAGGTCCACGCCAGCAAATCGCTGGAAGCTGCCAGCAATACCGATAAAGACGGTAAGACCAAATCTAAAGAGCAAGCCGGCCAGCAAAAGATCATCCTGCTGCATGGCGAAGACGGCGTGGCGCTGACGACGCCACAAAGCCAGACCGTCAGCGCCGGCACCAATCTGGACCTGGTCGCGCAGCGCGACACCAACCAAACCTCCGGCCGCCGCTGGATACACAACGCCGGCCAGCATATCAGCCTGTTTGTGGCGGGCGTGAAAGACCAGATCGCCCTGAAACTGATCGCCGCCAAGGGCAAGGTCCAGCTGCAGGCGCAAAGCGATGACGTGGAAATCACGGCGGATAAAAACGTCAAAATCACTGCCTGCAAAGAAAAAGTAGAAATCGCCGCCGGCGACGAAGTCCTGCTGACCTCAGGTGGCGGCTATATCCGGCTGAAAGGCGGCAACATCGAAATCCACTGTCCAGGTGTCGTCAGCATCAAAGGCGCGAGCCATGAGTTGAGCGGGGGGACGAGTCTCGCAAAAACATTTAATGAAATGCCATCCACTAAATTTAATGATAAATTTTTATTGAGAGATCAGGCAACCGGTGAAGTATTGCCAAATAGAAAATATATGATTCAGCGTGGGTTTGGAGAAAAAGAATATGGTATTAGTGATGCAGATGGCTACACCCATGAAATAAAGAGCCCTGATTCAGCAGAAGAAATTGAGATTCATCTAAAGGATTAGCATATTTTCAGTATTGGCATTTATTTTATGTTAAATAAAAATAAGAAGTATGGGGATTGTAAAAATGAAGGATAGCGCGAGCAATCTAAACTTGGTTGCAAAACGAACATTGACGACAGATAAAAATAATAAAATTAAAGTAGTAGAAGTACAGCGCTATATTGTTACTATTTATGTAGCTGCACCTGGCACGCCTTTGGTTGATAAGGATTTGAAATCAACAGGGACATCGCTCCCCGGACATTTATATTATAGTATTTTTGATTTTGCACCAAATTCCAAATCACATAGTTTTGGGTTTGCTCCAATCACCCATGGGTCCATGATTGGCCTAGGTAAAATTTATGATACGGACGAAATTTTCTATGTGAATCCTTATTATTCCAGAACTATGGAAGTAAATAAAAAACAATACGACGCTTTAATGGCTTTTGGAAAGAGTCCCTATCTTTATGGTTTCTCAATGGAATATGCACATGCAAAGAATAACTGTGTGGATTTTGTTTGGAATGCTTTACGCCATGCGGGTTTAAAGGCAACATCATTCTATGCCGAAACGATGGATTTTGTGGGCTTGGATCATGAAGGTGATTTAAAGCCAATTAATAACGTAGATGCTATAAAGTCAATAAAAGCCCCTTTTGAGAAAAGTAATCTCAATAAAGAAAAAAATAATCCAATGCCGAAGGATAGAAGTTGGAAGCAAAAATTATTAAGCGAAAATGCTGATGAAAAAAAGCAGTACAAACATTCTTAAATAGAGGTTATTTAATGATTTTTAGACAAGCATTCTTATTTATTTTAAGTGTATTTATCACTGTTTTATGTGGTTGTACACCAAGTCCAGAGCCAAAGCCTCCATTAATCAAGCCTATTAAGCTTGATAAGGCAGGTCAAAAAGTTGTTATTGATTTCTGGTCAACTCCTGGTGATAGTGATGAAAAAAATATTCTAATGCTGGGTGTCGAGTATGCTGGGAAAGATGCAAATTTTGATCCTGATATTCTTAGGAAAACCCCTCCCGTTTTAAAAATTAGAGTAAAACGATTGGATGGTGCTTTAGCTGATGAAGGTGTGCATTTTAAATACTTTAGTATGGACCCTGATGCTCCATCTTCAGATAAAATTAAAGTAGCAAATGATTCCGGGGAAGTTACGGCCTATGGTCATTTTTTTGCATACAATGATTATTATCTGGCATCAATTGATAGAAAAAAGCAGGGTTTTTTTCGTGCGGAAGTAGAAGTTGTTCAGGATAATTCAAAATTCAGTAATTTAAATTTCAATTTATTTGTAGCATATCGGCTTTATGGGGGTAAATGATTTTTATGATTTAGTATGTATGTAATTCATGTGAAATATTTATTTAAATACTTAATGTGGCAGGTGATTTATTTTTATATATTTTTTACTTATTAAATTGTATTTTGTATTTTAAGTAATTTTTTTGTCTGATGAGCAGTTTTCTGGTGATTTTTTTATTGTAAATTTAGTATGAATAGTTGATTTTTTCTTGGCATGGAACGACCAGGTCGGGTAAATAAAATTGTCCTTAGCTGTCGTTGATTTATATATTTTATACATTGAAAATACTTTAATAACCTTTTTTACTAAAAACGTTCTTTACCGATTTTGAGTCATTACCCTCCGGAACCCACCATGTCTACCCCCCTCAAAGCACTGATCGACCGCCTTACCCCTACAGCCCGCCGTGCGGTGGAGGGGGCGGCCAGCCGCGCGTTGTCGCGCACGCATTTTGAAGTTGAAATTGAACACGTTGTGCTGGCGATTCTGGCTCAGGATGATAATGCCGGGGTGGCTGCTTTGCATTCCCTGGGTTTAAGCCTGGATCAGTTAGAAAAAGAGCTGGATTCGGCGCTGGATCGCTTTCGCACCGGCAACACCCGTAACCCGGTGTTATCCAGCTGGCTGCCTAAATGGCTGGAAAAAGCCTGGCTGATGGCCAGTGCCGAGCTGGGGCAGGATTCGATTTCCACGCTGGATTTATTACTGGTGCTGGTGCGGGATGAAGCATTGCGCGCCACCTTGCAGGGCAGTTCGGCCACGCTGGCTAAAATGGATACCCAGCGGGCATTACAAGGCTATGTGGCTTTGCGTCAGCATGGGCATGAAGCGGCCAGCAATACCGAAAATATGCCGGCAGGTGATGAGGCCGAAGAAATGAATCTGGATCAGCCTGCGCCGCGCCGTGGCAGCCCGGGGCTGGATAAATATACGATTGATCTGACTGCTCAGGCGCGGGCCGGCAAGATTGATCCGGTATTGGGCCGGGAAGCAGAAATCCGTCAGATGATCGATATTTTGCAACGCCGCCGTCAGAACAACCCGATTTTAACCGGCGAGCCGGGCGTGGGTAAAACCGCGGTGGTAGAAGGCCTGGCGCTGAAAATTATCAGCGGCGAAGTGCCGCCGGTGCTTAGTGGCGTGACTTTGCGCACGCTGGACTTGGGTCTGCTGCAGGCCGGTGCCAGTGTAAAGGGCGAGTTTGAAAACCGTCTGCGCCAGGTGATTGATGAAGTTAAAGGCAGCCCGGTACCGATTATCTTATTTATTGATGAAGCCCATACCCTGATCGGGGCGGGTGGCGCGGCCGGGCAAAATGATGCAGCTAATTTATTAAAACCAGCGCTGGCACGCGGTGAATTGCGCACCATTGCGGCCACGACCTGGGCCGAATATAAAAAATACTTTGAAAAAGATGCGGCGCTGGCCCGGCGTTTTCAGGTGGTTAAGATTGACGAGCCTGCGCCGGATATTGCCGTACAAATGGTGCGCGGTCTGTCGGACGCCATGGCTAAACACCACAATGTGGTGATTATGAATGAGGCGGTGGCTGCCGCGGTGCATCTGTCCAGCCGCTATATCACGGGGCGTCAGTTGCCGGATAAAGCCATCAGCGTGCTGGATACCGCCTGCGCGCGGGTGGCCTTGTCCCGCTCCGGCCGGCCGGCACCCATTGAAGATGTTGAAGTGCTGATTGCCAATATTGGCCGTGAAGTGACCGCTTTGCAGGCAGAAGAAGGCCATAGCGAGCGGATTGCCGAACTGACCGCACAGCGCGAAGTATTAACCAGTGATCTGCAACAATTGTCCGAAGCCTGGGCTGTGCAGCAGCAAATCATTGCAGAAATTGAAGCCATGAAGGCCGAAGGCCCTGCCAAGCTGGCCAAGGGCAAGAAAATCAGCCCCTTGCAAGCCAAGCGTGCCGAGCTGCGCGAGCTGCAAAAATTAAATCATCTGGCTTATGAATGCGTGGATGAAAGCGTGATTGCCGATGTGATTTCCGGCTGGACAGGGATTCCGCTGGGCCGGATGGTCAGCAACGAATTAGAGCAGGTGCAAAAACTGGCTGGCTTACTGGCAGAAAGGGTGATTGGCCAGGATCATGCGCTGGCTCAAGTTGCAGAACGGGTACAAATTGCCAAGGCCAATCTGGACGACCCAAGCAAGCCTAAAGGCGTATTTATGCTGGTTGGCCCGTCGGGCGTGGGTAAAACAGAAACGGCGCTGGCGCTGGCCGAATCGCTGTATGGCGGCGAGCGTAATCTGATTACCATCAATATGTCGGAATATCAGGAAGCGCACAGCGTTTCGGGTCTGAAAGGCTCGCCTCCGGGCTATGTGGGTTATGGCGAAGGCGGGGTACTGACCGAGGCCGTGCGCCGTAAGCCGTATTCGGTGGTCTTGCTGGACGAAGTGGAAAAAGCCCATCCGGATGTGCTGGAGCTGTTTTTCCAGGTGTTTGATAAGGGCCTGCTGGAAGACAGCGAAGGGCGTGAAGTCGACTTTAAAAACACCATTATTTTACTGACTTCCAACACCGGTACCGATCTGGTGATGCGGGCCTGCGAGTATGGGGTTACGGTGGATGAGGTTAACCGCGATCCGACGGCAGAAGATTTAATTGAAATCTTACGCCCAACCTTGCAAAAAACCTTTAAGCCGGCCTTTTTAGGGCGGCTGACCGTGGTGCCTTATTTCCCGATTGGCGACGAAGTATTGCGCAAAATTGTCGGGTTAAAGCTGGCCAAAATTGCCCGCCGTATCACGCAAAATCATGGCGCGGTACTGGAGTATCCGGCCGAGCTGGTGG
>JBOFGM010000447.1:0-2134 GCA_051649105.1 Iodobacter sp.
ATTTGAATCATATAGGCCACATGGCCCGGCACATCATAACCACCGGGGCCGGCACCAGGGCTGTCGGAGCTCCATGGCCCCCAGCGCCGGGCATTATCCAGATAAGCCCTTTTTTGAATTGCGGCCAGGGCCGGCGCATCGGCCACCGTTGCGGTGCGCAGCACCACAGGTGCGGACTGGGCCAAACCGGGGCGGGGCAATATAAGCAGATCAAATTCACCCTCGCCGCTGACGGTGACTTTACCTCGCGGCAAAAACCCCGCGTGATCCAGCACCCGGTAAGACGGCTGATTCCAGTCTTTTACAATGCCAACGATCGCCGGCAGCGGGCTGCAAGCAAAGAGTTCAGCCGTTGCCGCCTGCACCGCTTCGCTGACCAGCCCCTGGCCGCGATAATCCCGCGAAATAGCGTAGGCCACCTCCGGAAAAGCACTGTCCAGCCCGTCTTTAGGCCAGATACCCACCCAGCCGATCAGCTCGCCCCCTTCCGCCAGCGTCATGGCAAACAGCCATTCCGGATTTTGTGGATTAAATCGCAAATACAGCGATTCCCATGCGGCCAGACAGGCGACGAGCTCTTTATCGCTCATCGCCCAGTCGGGCAAAATGTCGGTGATTTCGGGTTGGCGGGTCAGTGCGCGCAGAGCAGCAAAATCAAGCGCAGAAAATGAACGCAGCACAAGGCGTGCGGTAGTCAGAGAGGTTTTCATCGTGGTATTCCAGAGTCAATCAGCCATAGCCATGCCTTCGCTAATCAATAGCGAAGTCAGAGCAATCTATATCGCGCTAAGCGCAAAGCAGGCAGATTAGTGAGGCACAGGAATACCCGGGTAAATAGATAAGTAATTCGCAACACTATGCCACTGCAATAATAACTGTCAAATAGCCAATATCAAAATATTGTCGTATTTACAACATTTCCTCCTGCCAATCCCTGGCGCTAAGAAATATTTATTCCAATTCTGACCGCTTAGCCTGTCAATTTAACCAGCGCTTATTAATCACGGAACCCTCTCTTTAATATTCTGTCTGATTACCCAATTAATAAATAAAGAGAATAAAAATGCACGCCACACAACAGCAAGCCACTTTAACCATTGCCCTTTTAGCCGCCTTTGCCGATGGCAATAATGATGAGCGGGAAAGGGAACAAATCCGCGCTCTGGCGCAGTCTTTAGGGGAAAACGCCGCCATTGATCTGCCCCGCCTGTATCAGGATGTTTTATTTAAACGCATTGATATCACCACCGTCTGCGCACAGTTAAGCGAAGAGGCCGAACGCCAGTTTGCCTATGAAGTGGCGGTTTGCGTGTGCGATGCCGACGGTGCCACCAGCCCCGCCGAACAAGCCTTTTTAGCCGATTTAAAAACACGGCTGGCTTTGGGCGGCGCAGAATTTGATATCTTTGCGCATCAGGCTAATGCTCTGGCCCTCGCCAGCGCGTCCGGCCTGCCGGCAACGACGGTGCCCGCCGCTACAGATGCCGCGCCCGCCGTACCCCGCCCGGATGAGGCGGCCATTGACAGCAGCATCTTAAAAAGCTCGATTATTAATGGCGCGCTGGAGTTATTGCCCCAGACCTGGGCTTCGGTGGCCATTATTCCTTTGCAAATTAAGCTGGTTTATAACATTGGTCAGCGCTATGGCTATGAGCTGGATCAGGGCCATATCCGGGAATTTATCTCCACCGTGGGGGTGGGCCTGACTTCTCAGTATCTGGAGCAATTTGGCCGCAAATTACTGGGTGGCTTATTTGGCAAAGTCGCCGGCAAATGGGGCAATACCCTGGGCGGTGCCGCAACCGGCATGGCATTCTCTTTTGCTTCCACCTATGCGCTGGGGCAAGTGGCCAAACGCTATTACGCGGGCGGGCGCAAAATGAGCGCCGATTTATTAAAACAAAGTTTTCAGGAAACACTGGCCCCTGCCAAGGCGCTGCAAACCCAGTATCTGCCAGAAATCCGTCAGCGGGCCAGCACCTTAAATGCCGCCGAAATTATGTCGCTGGTCAAAGGCGGCAAGGCCTCCGTCTGATGCATCTGCCCCTCTCTGCTTTCTGGCAGCAAGGGGCAGAAACAAGCAAATCAAAAGATATCAGGCCGATCACAGGCATTTAACGCCGCTTACCGGCCT
>JBOFGM010000448.1:0-2705 GCA_051649105.1 Iodobacter sp.
TGAATGGTTATGAAATTTAAGAAAATGATAGTGGCTGTTGGAATGGCTGGCCTGGCTTGTAACGCAATGGCAACGCCTAGTACCGTAGCGGTAAATGTAACGGGTTTAAAAGGTGGAACCCCTACTTTTAGTCTGGATATCCCTTCCGGCAGTAGTAATTTGCAATTTATTTATGAAGACGGGCGGGATATTTTATTTACTAAAAATGAAATTCCTTTGGTATTGACGCTTGGTGCAAAAGATGCAGCCCATAATTTTGGCTATCGCATTACAGCTAAAGCGGATGATAATTTTATTGAATCTACCAATGTTACGGACAATTCCGCTGTTGGAATTAATTTTAAGATTGGGTCTGTTGATTTAACTGCATCTCCTCAGGATCTGCTTTATTACAATGGCTCAGCTATGGATTCAAATGTTTCTGAGTGGGACTCGGCTATTCCTGACACTAATGGGGGAACTTATACAACAAACATCACCGCCTCCGTCGGGAAGATGAAAAATGCGACTGGTGATGTCACGACTGAGGCTTCAGAGTTAGGTGAAGGTGATTATTCAGGCACTGCAACGATTGAATTTGATGCTACATGGTCGCTGATGGCTCCTTAGGGTGGTGGTTAGTACTTAATTAGTGCCACGCCAGGGAAGCATAGAAACGGGAATATGCGTTAATTCTGTGTTTCCCATTCTAAATGAGGCTCAGACACTCTGTGTAGGGTAGCCATTGCAAATTCTTTGACTATTTTGGTTGTTTAAATTGAATATAAAATTATTGTTTAATATTGTTTTAATATTGCTGCCTTCATTTACATTTGCTCTGAGTATCAGTGAAGTTACTTCTTTTATTGAACCAAAAAAAGAAACGGTCAGTGTTGAGGTGAGAAATAAATCAGCGGCAGCGATATTACTGAATCTTTCCGTACGCAGAATCGCTTCACCTTATTCAACCGAGGTCATGTCAGGTGCGGCCGGGCAAGAAAGTGAATTGCTATTTACGCCTTCACGCTTATTATTGTCTGCCGATGGCCTGAGTAAAGTTAAATTTATCTACAAGGGCCCTGCAGATGAGCAAGAGCGCTATTACTTAGTGCGCTGGGAGCAATCGCCTTTAATGGCAAAGCGGCAGGTAAGCACTTCTGAAAAAAAGGGGGCGGTATTAAATAAGATTGCTCTTTCTACTATTCTTACTGTGAAGCCAAGAGCAGAGGATTTCTCTTACCAGTTTAAAGATGGCTTGCTATTAAATGATGGTAACTCATCTTTTGAAATGACGGCCAGCGGGCGCTGTGCCAATAAAGCAGCAAAAGATTGTAAATGGAGCGGGCCGCTTGCACCGGGTAAAAGTCTTGATTTAAATTTTATTGATTTATCTGACAGGCCGCAGATTGGTGTGTGGCGTGCGGGCCATTTGATTTCGGTTAAAGCAGAAGCAGCGTGTAAAGATAATATGGATCGTCTATGTGGAAAATCATAACGGTTGTCAATTTGCTTTGCTTGAGCTCTGTCGCCTGTGCGGAAGATTTAAATAAGCAAATTGAGCCAGAAAAGACCGAGCTTGTCACTGAGCCCTTAACTAAAACAATAGTCGCTCATAAAGTAATCGATTCTGATCGTATCTTTATCAGTGATGCCGTCAAAGAGTATCTGGAGGCAGGCTTTGCGATTCCTTTGATTTTAAGAAATTCAGATCCGGATTCTTTGGGTGAAACGGTGCCATTGGCTAATATTTATCTTCGATATTCTGAAGGGCTGTTTCATATCAGTAATGTAGCCTTGCTTACCGATAGTAAAGTGCGGCTTAGCCCGCAGGGTAAAAAGGATGTTAAAAGTGCGGTTGGGCAGTCATTAGATGCTGCTGGATTCTTGCGAATTAATGAGCATATTTCAATTCAATTTGATATGGAAACGATGCGCATCGAGCTCACCGTTTCTGATCAGGACTTTGAAGTCATTAAAAAGCAAAGAGTAGAAATTCTTGGGCCATCTGCTACTGAGGGTTTAAGTAATGTATTGCAATATGATTTAAATGGCTATGCAAGCAAATCGAATGATGTAAGCAGTAATTCGGCCTATCTTCGTTTTGATAATGTATTGTCATTTAAAGAAAACCATCTGAATATTGCGGGTTGGGTAAATAGCAGTAATCAATCGGCGCAGAATACGGCCGAGCTGGAAACCGTGATGTATGAGCGCGATATGAATGGCCGTCGCTTTGCAATCGGCATGCTGGATGGCTGGGCTTTGCAAACACTGGGCAATGTCTCTACTTTAGATGCAGAGCGTATGTATGGCTTTTCGTATGGCAATGCAGGTAATTCAGCTAAATACGATGGCACTCAATCATTATCGCCCGTCATTGTTTATTTGCCCGCTTCAGGTGAAGTGCGCCTGTTGCGGGATGCTCGCGTGCTCAGTATTCAGCGTTTGCCGATGGGTAATCACGAGCTGGATACCTCGATGCTGCCCAGTGGTACTTACAATGTGGTTGCCGAAGTGGCGGTGGGCGGAAAGGTGGTTTCCTCCCGGACTTACCGAATCAATAAGCCTTATAGCAGCAAAAGTGCGGGTGAGGGGATCAGTTGGCAGGTTTGGGGCGGGCTGAGTAAGCGTTATCCCCGCTATTCGAATGATATCGGGCCGGTGATTAATGACGCCAACAAACTCAGCCCCTTATTGGGCGTGTCGCTGGCCTCCCGTTGGGAAAG
>JBOFGM010000449.1:0-6075 GCA_051649105.1 Iodobacter sp.
AACACCGCTGATAACCCGCCGCTTTGGCAAAGTCGCAAGCCAGCAGTAATAAGCGCTGCCCCAGCCCCGCTCCCCGGCAGCTGCTCAGCAGATACATTTTCTGTAATTCACAGACGCCCGTCTCTGCACTGGCCAGCGGTGCAATTCCTGCTCCGCCCACAATGTCACCCGCGCTATTCTCAATCACCCAATAGGCCGATCCGGCCGCCTGATAGCAGCCCGATAACTGATCCAGCAGCGGGTCGGCCACCCCATAGCCCTGCTCCGCACTTAAACCATGTTCGGCAGACACCTGGCGAATCACGGCGGCAATGGCCGGATTATCGGCGTCCGTAATTTTTCTGATCTGATAATTCTGCTGTGCCCGCGCCTGAACCAGGGCACGGCGGTATAAAACCAAACCGGCTTGCAGCACCTCTTGTTCTGCCGCGCTTAATTGCTGTAATACCGGGGTGATTTCCTGATCATAACCGGCATGCACCGCCGCCAGCATGCTTTGCCCGGCCGGCGTTAACCAGGCCTCTTTGCTGCGTAAATCATGCGGATGCGCCTGCCATTGAATCCAGCCCTGCTCTGCCAGCTTTTGTAATATCCGGCTGATATTGGATTTATCCACCCTGAGCCGCTCTGCCAGCTGCAAATTGGTTAAACCTGCCTGTTCCAGCTCCAGCAAGATATGCGCTTCCACCGGGCTCAGATTCAGTTGCCCGCATTTTTTAGCAAAAACGCCCAGCTCACGCACAATATCCCGCGAAATCGCCCTTAATTCTCTGGTATTCATAGCCGGCTCAAAGTAGTTGTTTTTTACAACTATATGACGATATGGTGGCGCTGGCAACGATTAATCGCAAAACGCCAGGCTTATCTTTACATCTCGCTTACCCCAATATATTTTAATGGCATACTTCCGTACCCTCGGCCTTGCTTCATCACAAAGACAACCCATGCCCAACTCTATCCGCCTAGCCCTTGCCACGGTCTTGCTGACAGGCGCTGCTTTCAGCCAGGCCAATAACCTGGTTTTAGAAACCGAAGCCATGGATCGCAGTGCTGATCCGTGCCGTGATTTTTATCAGTATGCCAATGGTAAATGGCTGGCCAGCCACCCCGTGCCGGCGGACCGGGCCGACTACAGTGCTTATGATGAAGTGGCTGAACGCAATCTGACAACGCTAAAAGCGATTATCGAAACCGCCGCCAAATCGGCTGATAATAAAGCCGGGGCCTTTTATTTAAGCGGCATGGATGAGGCCCGTATTGAAGCCGCCGGCATCCATCCGCTGAACGAACAACTGGCCCATATTGCCGGGATTAAAAATCAACAGGATTTAATCCGCGCATTAGCCCGTTTGCATAAAGCAGGAATTCACCCGCTATTTAATACAGATGTGGTGCAGGATGCCAAAAATTCACTGCGCTATATTGTGGATTTATCGCAGGGCGGGCTGGGTTTACCCGACCGGGATTACTATTTAAAAATAGACGGCAAACATCAGGCTATTCGCCATCAATATAAAGCGCATTTAATCAGGCTATTTCAGCTTTCAGGCGACAGCGCATCGGTGGCAGAAAAAAATGCCATTCGTATTTTACGGCTGGAAACGGCGCTGGCCATGGCATCCATGACTAAAACGGAGCAGCGCGATCCGCAAGCCACCTACCATTTAACCGATCATAAAAATCTGCAAAAAATCAGCCCGCAGCTGGATTGGAACCGCTATTTTTCTGAAATTGGAATCGCAGTTCCCGGTCAGATTAATCTTTCTCAGCCGCAATTTTTTAAGCAAATCAATAAATTGCTGTCCAGCACCTCATTGGAAGACTGGAAAATCTATCTGCGCTGGCATTTAATCCATAAGCGGGCACCTTATCTGTCCTCTGCCTTTGTGAATGCGGATTTCTCCTTTTACAGCCAGACCTTGTCCGGAGCTAAAGAATTAAGACCCCGCTGGAAACGGGTATTAAAAACCGTGGATCAGAATATAGGCGAAGTTTTAGGCGAGCTTTATGTGGCTGAATCATTCAGCCCGGAAGCAAAAGCCGAAGCACTGGAAATGGTCGGCAATATTAAAGCAGCCATGGCAGTGCAAATTAAGCATTCAGAATGGATGAGCCAGGGCACAAAAGAGCAGGCATTAAAGAAGCTGGATAAGGTGGTGGTGAAAATAGGTTATCCCGATCAATGGCGGGATTACAGCGCTTTACATATCGACAAAGAATCTTATCTTGCCAATATTAACCGCAGCCAGGAATTTGAATTTAAACGCCAGCTGGCTAAACTGGGCAAGGCAATTGATCGCAATGAATGGGAAATGACGCCTTCCACCGTCAATGCGTATTACAACCCGGGAATGAATGAAATTGTATTTCCAGCCGGCATTTTGCAGGCACCGCTGTTTCATTTAAATGCCGATACCGCCAGCAATTATGGCAATACCGGAGCCACCATTGGCCATGAATTAACCCATGCCTTTGATGATGAAGGCAGCCAGTTTGACGGCGATGGCAATTTAAAAAGCTGGTGGAATAAGCAGGATGCACAAAACTTTAAGGCCAGGGTTTCCCGGATTGAAAAGCAATTTGATGAATTTAATCCGATTGATCAATTGCATATCAATGGCAAACTCACCGCCGGCGAAAATATCGCCGATTTGGGCGGGCTTAAAATTGCATTTCAGGCCTTAATGAAATCGCTAAAAACCAAACCACAGCCGGAAAAAATAGATGGCTTAACGCAGGAGCAGCGCTTCTTTATTGCTAATGCCCAGAGTTTCCGGGCCAATACGCGCCCGGAAGAATTACGTCTGCAAATCAATACCGACCCGCATGCACCGGCCAAATACCGGGTCATTGCACCCCTGGCCAATATGCCGGAATTTGCTGCGGCCTTTTCCTGCCATCAGGCAGCAGCGGATAAACGGGTCAATATCTGGTAACCGGGGGCTTGCCGCTTATTCGTCGGATAAACCCGCTGCTCTGGCCGCGGCGGCACGCAATTTATCTTTTTTGCTCATTCTGACGCCCTTCACCCCGCCTGTACTGGCTGCGGCCGGTATGGCGGTGACCTGTGGCTCAAAGCCTGGCAGCACTTCTCTTTCCACCCGGATATTCTGCCGGGTTTCAATCAGCCGGAAATGCGCTTCGGTGGCGGCACTGACCAGACTGATCGCGGTACCGCTGGCACCGTTGCGCCCGGTACGGCCAATACGGTGGGTGTAATCAACCGGTGAGCGCGGCAGATCGTAATTCACCACAAAGGGTAAATCACCGATATCAATCCCGCGCCCGGCCAGATCCGTTGCCACCACCACTTGCAGCGTACCGGCTTTAAATTCAGCCAATACCTGATTACGCCGCCCCTGACTGAATTCGCCATGAAAGGGAGCGGCATTGATGTCTTTGGAATAAAGGTAATTGGCCAGTTGCTCAGCACCCTGCTTGCTGGCCACAAACACCAGCATGCGCAGACCGCTGTACTGGCGTACCAGTTGCGCCAGCAAATCGGCCCGGCGATGGGTATCCACACTGATGGCCCGCTGCAAAATATCCGGCCGGCTGGTTTCGGTGGCTTCTATTTGCACACGGGTTGGCTGATTTAAGAGCCCTTCTGCCAGCGCGGTGACATCCGCCGGAAAAGTCGCCGAAAATAATAAGTTTTGGCGCAATACCGGTAAACGCGCCAGAATGCGGCCGATTTCTGCCGCAAAACCCATATCCAGCAGGCGATCCGCTTCATCCAGCACCAGAGTATTAAAGGCGGCGGGGCGAACGGCATTTTGGTCGATTAAATCCAGCAATCGTCCGGGCGTGGCCACCAGCACATCGGCTCCGCCACGCAGGCTCATCATTTGTGGATTAATTGAAACGCCACCAAAAGCCGTGACCAGCTTAACGGCTTTAGACAGATTATTTTTACCGGCCAGCACCAGTAAACTTTTAATTTCTTCCCCAACCTGAACCGCCAGCTCGCGCGTGGGCACCAGAATCAGCACCTTACTGCTTTCTGTCATCACCCTTTGCAACAGCGGCAAGACATAGGCGGCCGTTTTGCCCGAACCCGTTTGCGCCTGCGCCAGAATATCTTCACCCCGCAATACAGCAGGAATCACGGCCGCCTGAATAGGCGTCGGATTAAGATAATTTTTTTTGCCGGCAACAAGGGCAATGGCAGGGGAAAGCCCCAGAGAGGTAAAGGGCATGGCAGGCCTTGAGGAATCAATCAAACAGGGCGCGAAGTATAAGCGAGATACCGGGCCATGTCGCTGCCGCTACCCGGCGCGGGCGATAACCGGGCATTCTTTACAGTCAGAAAGCAAGCCGGGCATGGCCCGGCCTGCAAATTACATCGAGATTTCTTCAATCCGGTGGCAAGCCACCAAACGCCCTTCTATCGGACGCAGCTTCGGCACTTCCTTGCGGCAATGCTCAGTTGCAAACGGGCAACGGGTATTAAAGGCGCACCCTGCCGGCGGGTTTAGCGGCGAAGGCAGCTCGCCCAGCAGTTTTACCTTGGCGCCCCGGTCTTCGGCCCGGATGGCCGGCGTGGCAGACATCAGCGCCCGGGTATAAGGATGCAGCGGATGATTAAACAGCGTTTCTTTGCTGCCATGCTCCACGGTGGAGCCAAAGTACATCACCATCACATCATCGGCCACATGCTCCACCACCGATAAATTGTGGCTGATAAAGACATAGGCGATACCCAGCTCATCCTGCAGATCCATAAATAAATTTAAGATCTGAGCCTGAATCGACACATCCAGCGCCGAAGTGGGTTCATCCGCCACCACCACGCTGGGGTTCAGCATCATGGCGCGGGCCACGGCAATACGCTGGCGCTGACCGCCGGAAAACATATGCGGATAGCGATGGAAATGCTCAGGGCGCAGGCCCACACGGGTCATCATGGCGCGTACCCGCTCTTCCCGCTCGGCCGCATTCAGGCTGGTATTCAGTAACAGTGGTTCGGCCAGCATCACACCAATCTGCTTGCGCGGATTTAACGATGCATAGGGATTCTGAAACACCATCTGCACCTTGGGGCGCAGAATTTTTAAATCGGCCTTACTGGCACCCACGGTATCAATACCGGCAATTTGTAATTGTCCGGCCGTCAGATCTTCAATCAGCGTCAGCTGGCGGGCTAAGGTGGATTTACCACAACCCGACTCCCCCACCACGGCCAGCGTTTTTTGCGGGGCCAGACTAAAGCTCACATTATTCAGCGCTTTAACCGTGGCGGTGCCGCGCATAAAACCACGCGAAACCGGATAATGCCGCGATAAATCACGGGCCACCAAAATAGGATTATTTACTTCATTCATCGCTGAGGTCTCCCGGCTTCGTCCAGCGGCATAATGCAACGCACCGTGCTATTGCCCAAAGTCTGTAAAAGCGGACGGCTGGTTTGACAGGCTTCCTGCACATAAGGGCAGCGCGGAGACAATAAACATCCCACTGGCCGGTCATACTGGCCCGGTACCACGCCCGGCAGGGTAGCCAGACGGTGAGCACCCTTGCTGTGTTCCGGAATCGAGCTCAGCAGCGCCTGGGTATAAGGATGACGCGGATAATCAAAAATCGCCGGCACCGGGCTGGTTTCTGCCACTTGCCCGGCATACATCACCACCACCCGCTGCGCGACTTCTGCAATCACGGCCAGATCATGGGTAATGAGGATCAGCGCCATATCATGCTGCTTTTGCAGATTAACCAGCAGCTCCATAATTTGCGCCTGCACCGTCACATCCAGCGCGGTGGTCGGCTCGTCGGCAATCAGCAATCTGGGCTTACAGGCAATGGCCATCGCAATCATCACCCGCTGGCTCATCCCGCCGGATAACTGATGCGGATAGGCATCCAGACGGGATTTTGCCGCCGGAATCTCAACCATTTCCAGCAGTTCCAGCGCCCGGGCCTTAGCGGCAGCACCACGCAAACCTTCATGCTGACGCAAAGTTTCCATCAGCTGATAGCCAACCGTATAGGCAGGATTCAGGCTGGATAAAGCATCCTGAAAAATCATGGCGATATCTTTGCCGATAATCTGGCGTTTATCGTTCGCCTTCATTCCCA
>JBOFGM010000450.1:0-1905 GCA_051649105.1 Iodobacter sp.
GATGCCGGGGGTGATTTAACCGGCAATAAACCAGGCCGCTGGCACGATTTTTGTGGGAAAGACCAATGTTAAATTCCCGCCAGAGTGGCTTTTCTATGCTGGAAATTCTGGTCACCGTTTTAATTATTGGCGTGGCGGCACTGGCGCTGAATGCCTTGCAAACCAATGCCCTTAAAAACAACAGCATTGCCCAAAGCCGCAATGAAGCCCTGTTTTTAGCACAGGACCGGCTGGAAAAACTGCGGCAAAGTAATCTCTGCCCGCGCCGCAGCAGCGCCAGCGGAGGAATCAGCGTCAGCAGCAGCACCGGGGCTGAGCCGGCTGAGCTTGAAACCATCAGCCGTAATGCCAGCACCTACCGAAGGATTACTCTGGTCAAAGATATCACCCAACCCGCGCAGGGCGCGCCGGACTATGGCTGCCCGCCGGTGGCTAAAAACCCGCCCACGGCCGCCACCCTGCCCGACCCGCAAAAAC
Source organism: Iodobacter sp. (assembly GCA_051649105.1). Lineage (GTDB taxonomy): Bacteria > Pseudomonadota > Gammaproteobacteria > Burkholderiales > Chitinibacteraceae > Iodobacter. Next base: position 478 of record JBOFGM010000450.1, read on the forward strand.
TGTATCAGCTGGAGCGGGCGGTGCAGGTGGTGGTGGACTGGCAGGACAGCTATGGCCAGCAGCAATATATCAGCCTGAGCAGCCAGATTAACTGGTCATCACAAGGGGATTTACCCCTGCCGCCCGCTGACGCCTGCAACTACCCCTGGACTGCCGGCCAGGCGCTGCTGTGGGGGGCCTGGGTAAAGTCAGGAAACGGGCTGTACCAATGCACCATGGAGACCGGTTGCCCGGCCAGCCCCGCCCCGCCGGAGACGCTGCAAGGCTTATGGAAAAAAACTGGCCGCTGTTAGACCGCGGCTTACCCGGCTTTTGCCTCATTTAAAATCTGCGCCAGCATGGACTGATCAACGGCATGGTACATATCACCGCCCACTATTTTAATATTTGGCCCGGCCTCGCAGGCCCCCATGCAGGGAAGGCGTAAGATCCTGATTTCAGGGGATAAAACAGCCTGTGTTTCCAGGGCCAGAACCAGCGATTCACTCCCTCTGGCGGCACAAGAAATACGCCCCTTGCCACGGTGATTGACACAGACCGCAATAGTTTTCATTTTTCACCACATTTTTATAGATTTTGGATTAATATACGCGCCTTTCCGGCTTTGCCGTCCTATGTACAAGCAGGTGTCTTACTAAGGATTTTGCCATGCGTTTTTACTTCCCTATCATCATCATCGATGAAGATTTCCGCACCGAGAACACCAGTGGTTCCGGTATTCGTGAATTAGCGGCGGCCATTGAGGCCGAGGGCAGAGATGTGGTTGGTTATACCAGCTATGGCGACCTGACTTCGTTCGCGCAACAGCAAAGCCGCGCATCAGGCTTTATTTTGTCAATTGACGATGAAGAATTCGGCAGCGGCTCGCCGGAAGAAACCCACGAAGCGCTGACCAGCTTACGCACCTTTGTGGCCGAAATTCGCCGCCGCAATCCTGATATCCCCATTTATATCTATGGTGAAACCCGCACTTCACGCCACATTCCTAACGATGTGTTGCGTGAATTACACGGTTTTATTCATATGCACGAAGATACGCCGGAATTTGTGGCTCGCCATATTATCCGTGAAGCCAAAAGCTATCTGGATACGCTGGCTCCGCCGTTTTTCCGCGCACTGACCAATTACGCCCAGGATGGCTCTTACAGCTGGCATTGCCCGGGGCACTCGGGTGGCGTGGCTTTTCTGAAATCGCCGGTTGGCCAGATGTTCCACCAATTCTTTGGTGAAAACATGCTGCGCGCCGACGTATGTAATGCGGTGGAAGAGCTGGGCCAGTTGCTGGATCACACCGGCCCGATTGCCGCTTCCGAGCGCAATGCCGCCCGTATTTTCAATGCCGACCATTTATTCTTTGTGACCAACGGCACCTCCACCTCCAATAAAATTGTCTGGCACTCAACCGTAGCCCCAGGCGACGTGGTGGTG
>JBOFGM010000451.1:0-1330 GCA_051649105.1 Iodobacter sp.
AAATCGCTGGAAGCCGGCAGCAATACCGACAAAGACGGTAAGACCCAATCCAAAGAGCAAGCTGGCCAGCAAAAAATCATCCTGCTGCATGGCGAAGACGGCGTCGCGCTGACCACCCCACAAAGCCAGACCCTCAGCGCCGGCACCAATCTGGATCTGGTTGCGCAAAGAGACACCAACCAAACCTCCGGCCGCCGCTGGATTCACAACGCCGGCCAGCATATCAGCCTGTTTGTGGCGGGCGTGAAAGATCAGATCGCACTGAAACTGATCGCCGCCAAGGGCAAGGTTCAGCTGCAGGCGCAGAGCGATGATATGGAGATTACCGGGGATAAAGACCTGAAAATCACCGCCTGCAAAGAAAGCATCACCGTCGTCGCCAAAGATGAAATCCTGCTGACCGCAGGTGGCGGCTATATCCGGCTGAAAGGCGGTAATATCGAGATTCACTGCCCGGGCAAAGTATCAGTAAAAGGCACCAGCCATGATGTCAGCGGGCCTGCCAGCCTGAATATGGCACCTGTCCAATTTAAAGGAACTCTCTGCGAAATGCAGGCCGCCTCCGCTGCTTCCGGCGGCGATGCTATCGTACTGCGCTAAGTGCAATCTATCTGATGACAGAGTATTTCAAACATGCTTGAACAAGTACCAATGAATGCCAGTTTTGATACAGAACAAAACGTAGGATCTCATTCAGAAAAGCTGCAAATGCCCTTTCTAAAGGCTCACCGGTATGCCCTGATTTTGGCCGAGCAGCGTGAAATGCTGCCCGCGGATTTGCCCTTAGTGCCATTGGCCCCAAAAGTATTTGCTAAAGATGTAGATTTAATGCCGCTGTTGCTGGATCTGTGGGCTCTTGATGAAGAAGTCAGATTGGCTTTGTTTGAGCAACTGATCGCTCTTCAAGAGCAAAAAGGAGCCAGCCCTATATCCGCGCTGCTAGTGACCCATTGCGATATTAAGCAGCTCAGCAGGCACCTGAGCGAAATTCAGTTCCGTCGTTATCTTCAGCAATCTGGATGGCTGCGTCTGGTTGACCCACGCGTCTGGATACAATTGCCTCGTATTTTGGGAGCAAGAGAAGTAGCAAGGCTCTTTGGCCCTGTACAGCAATGGAGTGTTTGCCTGTATGGTGACTGGGTGGTGACATCACCTCCTGCACAGGCAACGCTTGAGACAGTTAAAACACCTCACCTTAGTTTACGCTGGCCTGCGTTATTAAGAATGGGCATCGTTAATCGGGCTTTGGCACATCTGGGCTGGCTTAGCTACCCGCAAGCGCAAGCTCAAAGTGAACGGTTAGATGCTCTGGTCCAACAAGGGCAAAGTA
>JBOFGM010000452.1:0-5988 GCA_051649105.1 Iodobacter sp.
CTGCCCGCAGCAAACGGCATACTGTGCAGATCTGCTGCATAAAGCCACCCCCCATGAATAAACTGACCGGGCTTTGCCAATATATCGAAACCCATTGCCAGCAAAAGCTGGGGCTGGCAGAACTGAGCCAGATCAGCGGCTTAAGCCCGGCCTATTTACAGCGCCGCTTTAAAATGGCCTTTGGCATGTCGCCCAGACAATATGTGAATGCCTGCCGGGCGCAGCTGTTAAAACAAGAGCTAAAAAATGGCTTAGCCGGCAGTGATGCCATTTATCAGGCCGGATTTGGCTCCGGCAGCCGGGTGTATGAGCAAACCGGCAGCCTGCTGGGCATGACGCCGGCTCAGTATCAAAAAGGGGGAGCCGGGCAAGAAATCTCTTATGCCATCAGCACCACACCATTGGGCCAGCTGCTGATTGCCGCCACCGATCGCGGCGTTTGCTTTGTGGAGTTTGGTAAGGATCTGGCAGAGCTGTTGCCAAAGCTGCAGCAGGAATTTGCCAGGGCCAGCCTGAGCCCGGCCGCAGATCACCCGCAACTTTTGCTCTGGATTGATGCTTTGCTGAGCTATCTGCAAGGCCGCTCCATGGCGCTGCAATTACCGCTGGATATGGCGGGAACGCCTTTTCAGCTGCAGGTCTGGCATTATCTGCAGACTATTCCCTATGGCACGGTACAAACCTATGCCAGCGTGGCTGCCGGAATTAACCGCCCACGGGCCATCCGCGCCGCGGCCAGTGCTTGCGCCGCTAATAAAATGGCCTTGCTGATTCCCTGCCACCGGGTGATCCGGGGCGATGGCGCTCTGGGTGGCTACCGCTGGGGGCTGGAGCGTAAAGCCATACTGCTGCAGCTGGAAAAAAATCAGGAGCCATCGGGCTCCTGATCGGGTCACACTTTAGTGCAATTTAATTCTTGGCTTGCTGACACGGTCGATATATTCGCCCCATGTGGCCAGCCAGGTTTTAAACCAGCCATTCACGGCAACCTGATGCTTTTTATACAGCGACCAGTACATCATTTTGGCAAACTGGCCTTCAACAAACAGGCTGCCTCTGGCAATACCGCCCATTAAGCTGCCCACGGTGCTGTATTCGCCCAGGGACACCAACGAGCCGTAATCCTGATATTTGAATTCCGGCAACGGTTTACCCGCCAGATACAGCGGAATACTTTTCGCCAGCATCATGGCCTGCTGGTGGGCCGACTGAGCGCGTGGCGGTACCATGCCCCCTTTGTCGTCCATCGGGCAGGCGGCACAATCGCCCAGCGCAAAAATACTGGAATCGCGCGAGGTTTGTAATGTACGGCTGACCACCAGCTGATTAAGGCGATTGCTTTCCAGGCCGGCAATGCCTTTTAAGAAATCGGCGGCCTTAATCCCGGCGGCCCAGACCACCAGATCACTAGGGATAAACTTACCCGACGCCATTTTAACGCCCGATGCCGAAACATCCACCACCCGCTCATTGGCATGGATTTCCACCGCCATTTTGCGCAGCTCCAGCGCTACCGCATCGGATAAACGCTCTGGCAACACCGACAACAACCTTGGCGCAGCATCAACAATCACAATTTTTAAATCGCGTTCCGGGTGCACATTGGCAAAACCAAAGCTGCTCATAATCCGGGTGGCCATATGCAGCTCGGCCGATAATTCAACGCCAGTGGCTCCGCCGCCGATAATGGTGACGGTAAAGCGGCCTTCACCCGCTTGCTTGCGCCGGGCCTGAGCACGCAGGCAGCTATTAATAAACTTTTTATTAAAGCGCTCTGCCGCTACCGGGGTATCCAGCATAATCGCGTTTTCTGACACACCTGGTGTGCCAAAGTCATTGGTCTGGCTGCCTAAAGCCATTACCAGTGCATCATAAGAAATGGTTTGCTCTGGCAACAGCTCGCTGCCATCTTCCTCATCCATGGTAGCGGCCAGCACCACTTCTTTTTTATCCCGGTCCAGCCCGGTCATACGGCCCAGACGGAAATCAAAATGATGCCAGCGTGCCAACGCCAGATATTCCAGCTCATCGGCATGACTGTCTAAAGTACCGGCAGCCACCTGATGCAAAAGAGGCTTCCAGATATGGGTGCGGGCAGCGTCGATCAGCGTGATATGGGCTTTACCCTTACGGCCTAACTTCTCGCCCAGTTTAACGGCCAGCTCCAGTCCGCCGGCTCCTCCGCCAACAATAACGATGCGCTGCAATACAGTCATAACCTTCCTCCCTGTTAATGAGCCCTATTATGCGGGAAGCTCAAAAGAAAAAGATATGAAAAACAACCCTGTACATAGCTTAGATTACAAAAAACAATAGGGGCTTTACTCAAGCAGGTGAATAAAAGCCCCTGCCCGGCCTATTTCACCTGGATTTGTGCCGCGCCTTCAGAGAGCTGACCAATCACCGCGGCCTGAGCAAACCCCTGAGAATGAAACAGCGCCAGCACTTCATCGGCCAGCTCCGGCGCACAAGCCACCAGTAAACCGCCCGAAGTTTGTGCATCGGCCATAATCCGTTGCTGCCACCCGGGTACCGTATCGGCAAACACCACATCCTGACCAAAGCTGGCCAGATTGCGCTCAATGGCTCCCGGGCCGATGCCCTGCTGAGCAAAACCCACCGCCGCCGATAACAGCGGCAGCTGGCCGGCCGCCAGATTAGCCGTCAAGCCCGCTCCCCGGCACACTTCCAGCAAATGCCCCAGTAAACCAAAACCCGTCACATCGGTCAGTGCATGCACGCCGGGCAACCTGGCCAGATCGACCCCTACTTTATTCAGCTGGGTGGTGGTTTGAATCAGTTGCTGATAACCGGCCTCATCCAGCAAGCCTTTTTTCATGGCCGTGCCTAAAATACCGATTCCCAGCGGTTTGCCCAGAATCAGCACATCGCCCGCCTTGGCATTGCTGTTTTTTTTCAGCTGATCCGGATGCACCAGACCCAGCGCCACCAGGCCATAAATTGGCTCCGGCGCATCAATGGAATGCCCACCCGCCACCGGAATACCCGCCTCGGCGCACACCGATGCACCGCCGGCTAAAATTTGCTGAATATCTTCAATAGGCAGCACATTCACCGGCATCCCCACAATGGCCAGCGCCATAATCGGTGTGCCGCCCATGGCGTAAATATCTGAAATCGCATTGGTGGCCGCAATACGGCCAAAATCAAAGGCATCATCCACAATCGGCATAAAGAAATCCGTGGTGGCTACCAGTGCCTGCTCATCATTTAACCAATAAACCGCCGCATCATCGGCCGTTTCGGTGCCCACCAAAAGCTTAGGAAATAACGCCGCGGTGGGTAATTTCGACAGCATTTCGGATAAAACAGCCGGGGCGATTTTGCAGCCGCAGCCGCCACCGTGCGACAGACTGGTAAGTTTGGTGCTCATGATCGGATCCTGAAATTGAATGTGAACTGGCTTAAGGCCACTGCCGCTTTGACATGATGCCATCACCGCAGCACTGCATTTTATTGCATCGTACCGGGATTATTCAGACTAAAAAGAAAGTGCTGATTAATAACATCTGCTGAATTTACTCCCAACACCCCGCGGCCATGGGACAATTCATCCACCCGAGTGCTTAAAACAGTGAAATTTCAGTGAAAAATGTATTGGCCACCCTGGCAGATCTTTCTGCCTTTGATGAAATCATCGATGTGCGCACCCCGCTTGAATTTGCCGATGACCATATCCCCGGGGCCATTAATGCCCCGGTATTGAGCAATGAAGAGCGCGTGATTGTCGGTACGCTCTATAAGCAAGATCCGTTTGCCGCCACTAAACTGGGCGCGGGTCTTGTTGCGGCTAATTTAGCGGTTCATCTGGCCACCACCTTTAAAGACAAACCACAAAACTGGAAGCCGCTGATTTATTGCTGGCGTGGCGGCAAGCGCTCCGGCTCGATGACCAACTGGTTTAATCTGATTGGCTGGAAAGCCCGGCAGCTGCAGGGTGGCTATAAAGTCTATCGCAGCCAGGTGCTGGAGAAGCTGGAAAGCCTGCCGGCCGCATCACGCTTTATTGTTCTGGCCGGCCACACCGGCTGCGGCAAAACCCGGCTGCTGCATGCCCTGCGGCGCGAAGGCGCACAAATACTGGATTTAGAAGGCCTGGCCCGGCACCGCGGCTCGGTACTGGGCGGCGTGCCCGAATCGGCACAGCCTTCGCAAAAAAGCTTTGATAGTCAGCTGATCAGTCAGTTATCCGGTTTTAACCCGGCCCTGCCGGTATTTATTGAAGCCGAAAGCAAACGGGTGGGAAAAATCCATCTGCCCGCCAATTTAATGCTGGCCATGCGTGCCGCAGATTGTGTGCTGATACAGGCCAGCGTGGCGGACCGGATTCGCTTTCTGTGTGAGGATTACGCCCATCTGTTTGATGCCCCGGACGACTTTAAAACCAAACTGGCCCGCTTAGTGGAGCAGCACGGCAAAGTGGTACTGGCGCATTGGTATGAGCTGATTGATCAGGGCAAAAAGCCTGAGTTATTTACCGAACTGATCGGCCAGCATTACGACCCCGCTTATAAACGCAGCAGCCAGGGCAATTATTTGCGGCTGGCAGAGGCCCGCCCGCTGGAAATCGACCCGTCAGCCGACTTAAGCCTGGCGGCCCGGCAGCTGATTCAGGATTTTTCTGCACATCAGTAAGAAGCTTATCTGAATAAAAAGGGGGCTGTAGCAACAGGCCCCTTTCTAAAGATCAGCCCCTCAGACGGGCTCATCCTCTGCCGCTATAACTTAAAGCGCTGCACCGACTGATGCAAACGTGCAGACAGGCTTTGTAAATCCTGCGCTGAAGAGGCGCTCAGCTGTACTTCGTGCGCCTCGGTCTCGGCTCTTTGCGCAATCTGTTCAACCGCTTTGGCCAGATCAGTGGTGGCTAAACTCTGCTCTAAAATGGCGCTGCTGATACTGTCCACCACACTGCGGACTTGTTCTGCCCCGCTGCGGATATCTTCAATCGCCGTTCCGGCTTCATTGGCCAGCACCACGCTGGCATTGGCCTGCAGCACACCGCTTTCCATTTGCACCATGGCTTCCTGGGTGCCGGTTTGAATCTGCCCCACCATGGTGGCAATTTCAATGGTTGACTGGCTGGTGCGCTCCGCAAGTTTGCGTACTTCATCGGCAACCACGGCAAAACCACGGCCTTGCTCGCCGGCCCGCGCCGCTTCAATGGCGGCATTTAAAGCCAGCAGATTAGTCTGATCCGCAATCTCTTTAATGGTACTGACAATAGAAGTAATGCTATCGGACTGACGGCTTAATTCACCGATGGTTACCGCAGATCCTTTTACCAATGCGGCAATCTTATGGACTTCTGCTGCCGCCCGGTGAATCACCACCACACCACGGCCGGACATTTCCCGGGCCGATTCAGCCAAATCCCGGGCGTCATTGGTGTTTGCCGTGACATGATCAATCGTGGCGGACATTTTTTCCACGGCGGCGGCCATGGAGGAGGCCAGCTCACTTTGCTCATTAGAGCGCAACGCCATTTCGGCCGAACTGTCACTTAAACGGGTGGCGGCGGTGCTCATTTGCCCGGCCCCGCTGATGACTTCCCCGATCATGGAGCGCAAGGTCTGCTGCATATCCCGCAAGCTGGCCATCAGGCTGCTTTTATCATCGCTTTTACATTGCACCGTCTGATCCAGATGCCCGCCCGCCACACTGCGGGCCAGCGCCACGGCATCCTGCGGCTCGCCGCCAAGCAGTTGAAATAAAGAGCGCCCAAGCAGCAATAAGGTGATGGCGACCAGCACCAGCATCAGCCCGCCCAGCGGCAGCATCACCCATAAGGCGCTGAGGAACCTGGCATTCACATCGTCAATATAAATCCCGGTGCCAATCACCCAGCCCCAGGGGGCAAAACCTTGCACATAAGAAATCTTATCCACCGACTCTGTGCTGCCGGGTTTACTCCATTGATAGGCTACAAACCCCGCGCCATCCTTTTTCACCACCTGCACCATTTCC
>JBOFGM010000453.1:0-1751 GCA_051649105.1 Iodobacter sp.
GTTTTGCTAAAACAGCCGCGCCGCGGGACAGCGTCGCCTTATTAAAACTGGCCGAAGCCGCAGCATTGCCGGCACAAAAAATGCGCCAGCAAGAGGGCAGCGAGCGGATGGCCGATATCCGCCGCGAAATGGCGCAAACCATGGAAGACGGCTGCGGGATTTATCGCCTGCATGACAGTATGCAAGCCACTTGCGACAAGCTGGCTGAGCTGAAACAACGCTACCAGAATATCAATATCACCGATAAATCCACCGTATGGAACAGCGAATGGCTGCTGGCCATTGAGCTGGGTTATCAGCTGGATGTGGCCGAAGCCATTGCCCATTCGGCGATTAACCGCCGGGAATCACGCGGCGCGCATCAGCGGCTCGATGGTTTTGAAGAGCGCGATGATGTGAATTTCCTGAAGCATTCGCTGGCGCATTACCGTGGCAGTGCCGCCCCGGTGCTCAGCTATGGCGAAGTGAAAATCACCCGCTCCCAACCTAAAGTACGCGCCTATGGCGCTGCGGGCGAAGCCGCAGAAAAGCAGGAGATAAATGCATGAGCGAGACCGTTAAAGTATCTGTACTGCGTTACCGCCCGGAGCAAGATCAGGAACCGGTCTGGCAGGATTATGCCGTGCCTTTTGCCGATGATTTATCGGTGCTGGGCGCGCTGAACTATATCAAGGACGAACTCGATGGCTCGCTGAGCTTTCGCTGGTCCTGCCGCCAGGCCATCTGCGGCAGCTGCGGCATGATGGTCGATGGCAAGCCGTCTCTGGCCTGTAAAACCTTTCTGCGTGATTACCGGGAAGGCGTCAAAATTGAGGCGCTGGCCCATTTCCCGATCGAGCGCGATCTGGTGGTGGTGATGGACAGCTTTATTGAGAAATTAGAAAAGGTGAAGCCTTATCTGATTCCCAAAGAAGAAAAGTCGCTGGCCGAAGGCGAGTATTTGCAAACACCGGCAGAAATGGATGTGTATTCCCAGTTTGCCGGCTGTATCAATTGCATGCTGTGCTATGCCGCCTGCCCGCAAGTGGGCTTGAATCCCGACTTTATCGGCCCGGGTGCCATAGCCTTGCTGCAACGCTATAACCTCGATTCCAGAGATGGCGGGACGGCAGAGCGGATGGAGCTGATTAACTCAGAAGTCGGCGTATTTAACTGCACCGCCGTGGGTTATTGCTCTGAAGTGTGCCCAAAAATGGTGGACCCGGCCAATGCCGTGAATATCAATAAAATGGCCAGCGCAAAAGACTTTTTCTTCCGCTTTTTGCCGGCTCCGGATAAAAAAGGCGGTTGCCGATGAGTGCCAGACGACCTTATGTGCGCCCGATGGCGGGCTGGTGGCGGCGTAATCCGTTTTTTATTGAATATATGGTGCATGAAGGCACGGCTTTTTTTGTGCTGGCCTATGCGCTGGAGCTTCTGGCCGGCGTCCTTTGTCTGGCGCTCGGTGAGGCCGCCTGGAACAGCTGGCGCAGTGTGATGGGCAGTGTGCCGATGCTGATCATCAACGGGGTGATTCTGGTCATGATGCTTTATCACGGCCTGACCTGGTTTCAGATTATGCCGCGCACCCTGCCACCGATGAAGGTAGCGGGTAAAAAGGTAGGCGCATCCACCATTACCGCCGTGGGGCTGGCTGCCGCTGCCGGGGCCAGTATTCTGGTCTTTGCCGTGGTCTGGTTTCTGGCAAGGGGAATCGCATGAGTTATAAACGATCTAACGAGCCCATTTTTTGGCTGTTGTGTGGTGCCGGA
>JBOFGM010000454.1:0-2825 GCA_051649105.1 Iodobacter sp.
ATTCTTTGCAAAAGGCATGACGAATCTGTGCACAGCTTTGCCGGTGCACTTTGGAATCGTAAGAGAGGAATTTTTTACTGCCCAGATTAGCCTCGGCCGCCAGAGCAAAGGCCTTTTCATAATCTTTTTGCTTTTCCCATGCGCTGGCCAGCTGCAATAACAAACCCGGCTGGCTGCGTCCTGCCAGACCCGGCTGTCTGGCCATCCATTCCAGCCGGTCTAGCGTTTCTTTATCTTCCGGAAACCGGCGGGCATTAATCAGCGCGGAATAGCCCTTGGCGGGATCAATTTCTTTGATCCGCTCAAATAAGGTAATGGCCTCGTCAATGTGGCCGCATTGCATTTGTTGCTGCCCAAGCGCCTGAATGGCTGGCAAAAACCATGGGTTTTCTGCCAGAATTTCCCGGAACAGGGTTTCTGCCACGGCAAAATGCTGATCCTGGCTTTCCACCTGCGCCAGCGCATTTTTAGCCTGCCAGCGCAATACCTGAATCATCTGGCCAGAGGTTTGCTCATCCTCTTGCAGCGCCTCTGCCTGCTCAAGCGCTGTTTCGGCGGCCTGGCGGGCCAGTCGATCCATCTGATGTAAACAGGCACCCGACAACCTGACCCACCAGCTGATTTCTGGCTGACCTTGCTTTCTGGCAAGCGTAATACCCCGGCGCAGTAAATAAATGGATTGTGGAATCTGCCCCTGACATTGGGCCAGCTCTGCCATCTGCGAAATCAGATCTGAATTTTCAGGATAATATTTCAGCGCAGCGTGTAAAAAATCATCGGCGGCAGCATGCTGATCCAGCCCGGCCAGCTGCAGGGTAAACCCCTGCACCAGACGCACCCAGGTGGCTTCACTTAAGATAGCCACATGCGCTTCCAGCCATTGCTCGGCCTTTGCGATCTCGCCGCCGGCGACCTGAATTTCAAGCTGCAAAGCCTGTAATTGCCCGGTCAATTCGGCGGCTGTCTCTGTGCTTAATACATCGGTATCGATACGGGCAGCGTCATGCGCTTCTTGCGCGGCAGGCAGATCGCCCTCTTGCAGACAAAGCCGGGCCAACGCACACCACACGGTAAAGCGATGCGGCTCCAGGGATGCCGAGCGCTGATAAAACTGCCGCGCCTCTGCTTCCCGGCCCTCACAAATACGGCACCAGGCCAACCTCGCCAGAGCCAGAGCATGTTCCGGCTGCTGCTCCAGCACCGCTTCCAGCATGGGCACGGCCATTTGCCAGCGCAATAAAACACAACAGGCACCGGCAAGATCGACCTGAGCATCCAGGTCCAGCGCATCCGCATGCGCGGCGGCTTGCTCGCACACCTCGCTGGCCTCGGTGTATTCACCCAATTTTGCCAGCGCCAGCGCCAGCAAAGGCAAAGCAGCCAGCTGGCCATTTTCTGACCATAAAGCCTGTGCATTGGCTTTAAGCTCATTAAATTGCTGCTGGTCTGCCAAACTACGAAGAATATTTAAATAAGCCATCTGGAGGCAAGGGATTCCCAAAATACATAAATTTAAACAACCGCTTCCGGATGAAATAGCTTGCCAGGTAAGGACACATGGCGGCCTGACCGGGGTAAATCTTTAAGAAGCCAACCCTTGCGTAGTCAGCACATTGGCCGGCAAGGCATTCATCCACAGCGCCCCGGTTGCTTTTCCAGGGAAGCCATGAACATTTGACCATGGCCCATTATTGACCACCGCATTGGCATGCCACAGGTAAACCCCATTGGACATCGTTGCGCCCCCGACAGGGTTGCCGCTGAAATTGCGCCGGAACAAGCCGGTATTGGTCAGGTTGGCAGCCCAGGAAGACAAACCACCCAGTCTTCCCCACTGAATGGTCCCCGGCCCTGAGCCCTGGCCGCGGGCATTAACGGCCTGGCCGCTGGCAATATTGACCCCCGTACCGGAGCCCACCAGGACGACTTTGTCATTAGCATCCAGATTATTCGCCCCGCTCCATTGCCCCCATGTATCCCCGTGCGCACCGGAATGCGCCAGCGGTGCATTACCGCTGTTCACCCGGATATAGATCGTGTAATCCACTCCGGCTGCAAAGGTGCGTGAGCTGTGGGCAGAAGTAACCCCCTGCACCAGATCAAACACCACGATCGTTGTATTGAGCGATGCGGCCGTATCAAAGTCACGGGCATTCTGCGCAATGCCAGTGAAACTATTACCGGCGGTATCGGTAATCACCCCGGCACTCATGGTGACATCGTAGTGCGTGCCCCCTGCCAGATCCGCGGTAGGATTAATGGTCACCACCCCGCCGCTGATCGAAACCTGACTGGAGTCAGCAATACTGATGGTACGGACATCCGCGCCGCCATTGCTGATCACAATATTGCCACTGCCCGCCAGCACATTTTCATTAAAGGTCAGCACAATATTACTGTTAACAGCAACGGCAGTTGCATTGTCTGACGGTGAGCTGCTGGTTAAAACGGGCGCACTGGTGTCGCCAGTCACTGCAAAATTGCTGGTGTGAGCGCTGTGATTACCCGCCACATCATTTTCTGTCACGTTGAATAAATAACTGGTGCCATCCGCAATGGAAGCGGTATATGTCCAGCTGGTTCCGGTGACGGTTCCTGCGCCAATCAAAGATGCGCCGTCGTAGATATAAACAATCGAGCCGGCTTCGCAGGTCCCCGCCAGAACCAGGCTGCTGTCGTCGGTGCGCCCGCCACTGGCCATGGCCCCGGTGATACTGCCCACATTGTCGGTCACACTGGTCAGGTGAGCCGTTACAGAGGTGTCGCCCGTCACGGCAAAGTTACTGGTGGCAACACTGGTGTTGCCTGCCGCATCCGTTTCTTTT
>JBOFGM010000455.1:0-2689 GCA_051649105.1 Iodobacter sp.
AAAGAATATGGCCTGAATGTAATCAATGTTAATGCCCCATCCGATAATAACTGGCAATTTACCACCAAAGAGCTGGATAAGCTGCGAGACCCGAAAGTAAAAGCTTTCTTTCTGGTCAATCCAAGCAATCCGCCTTCGACCCGTATGTCTGATGAAATGCTGCAATATCTGGCGGATATTGTAAAAGAACGCCCGGATCTGATTATTCTGACCGATGATGTTTATGGCACATTCTGTGAAGACTTTGTTTCTATTTATGCCTATTGCCCATATAACACCATGCTGGTTTATTCTTATTCCAAATACTTTGGTGCAACCGGCTGGCGCATGGGCTTAATTGCCACAGAAAAGAAAAATGTATTTGATGATTTAATTGCGCAATTACCAGAGGCACTGACGGAAGAATTGGATGAGCGTTATAGTTCAATTACCACCGAACCACGCAAGCTTAAGTTCATTGACCGGATGGTGGCCGACAGCCGCACAGTGGCACTGAATCATACGGCAGGTCTGTCTACTCCGATTCAAGTGCAAATGGTTCTGTTCTCCCTGTTTTCTCTGATGGATGAACCACAATCTTATAAAAAAGCAATGAAGCGTATTGTTCAGCGCCGTAAATCTGCACTTTATCGCCATATTGGTTTAAAAACCGAATTCGATCCGCTCAGTGCCGATTACTACCATCTGCTGGATCTGGAACGGGTGGGTAAAGAGCTGTTTGGTGAAGGTTATGTAAAATGGATGCGGGCGAATATTCGTCCCAATGAACTGCAATTCCGCCTTGCCGAAAAATGCGGTGTGGTTCTGTTGCCAGGAATGGGATTTGGTACCCCGGCGCCTTCCAGCCGTGTATCGCTGGCCAATTTAAATGAATATGAATATATTCAAATTGGCCGTGCAATGAAAGAAGTTCGTGATGAATTTCATCAGCGTTATCTGAACGATCTGGCAAATAAATAAGCCTTAAACAGCTTTTATCTGCTTTATTAAAAAACCGGTAATCGTGTGGCAGTCACTTCTTTTATCGGAACAGATAACAGCTTCAGCCCCCGCCTTTAAAAGCGGGGGCGCACTTTTGAGAGTCATCATGAATATACTCAGTATCCAGTCACATGTGGTTTATGGCCATGCCGGCAATAGCGCCGCTGTTTTTGCCATGCAAAGATCCGGCCTCAATGTCTGGCCGGTCCATACCGTCCAGTTTTCTAACCATACCCAATATGGTCAATGGCGCGGACAAACACTTGATAGTGAAGTCCTGCAAAATATCGTGCAGGGAATGGATGATATCGGTGTGCTCAGCCAGTGTGATGCCATTTTAACCGGCTATTTAGGCTCGCTTGAGCAGGCCGTGCAAATTAAGCAGATAGTTAATCAAGTCAGATCACTGAACCCCGGCGTTTGGTATTTATGTGACCCTGTGATGGGAAATAAAGAAAAAGGATGTATTGTTGCAGCAGGCATCGAATCTTTTCTGATCAATGAAATGCCGCAAATTGCCGATATTATGGCGCCAAATCATTTTGAATTAGAAAATTTAAGCGGAATTAAAATACAGACAATGGAAGATGCTCTGGCAGCCTGCCGGATACTGATTTCACGCGGCCCCAAAATTGTGCTGGCAAAAAACATTAAGACACAAGATAAGCCACATCATCATTTTGGCATGCTGGTTGTCAGTAAAGATGAGGCCTGGTATGGTTGCCGCCCGCTCTATCCATTTCAGCAGCAGCCCGTGGGTGTGGGCGACCTGACTTCAGGCCTGTTTCTTGCCCAGTTATTAAAGGGCGATTCAATATGCCATGCCTTCAGGCATACACTGGCTGCCGTTGATGCCGTTGTGGCCAGAACCTGGCAGGATAATTGCTACGAATTACAAATTATTGCGGCACAAGATTCAATGGTTGAGGCACCACATAAATTTCCGGTGATTGACCTGCTGCACCGCCCGGGTAATGACCCTTCAATAAATTACAGGGCCATTTGGTGCTGACTCATCCGGATAAAATCACGCAAGCCACTGGTAACGCTTTTATCCCGGTGGCTGACCATATAAAAATGACGCTTTAAATTCAGCTCAGGCAGTTTAATGGCTTTAATGATACCGGCATCCAGCTGTGTCCCGACCACATGCCGCGACTGGCAGGCCACGCCTGCATCAGACAATACCATTTTGGTTACCGCCTCACTGCTTCCCAGCTCCAGCACAACATTCATTGAACCCAATAAAGGAAGCAAAGCCGCATCGGCTACTTCACGACTGCCAGAAAACGGCTCGCGCACAATCCAGGGGGCAGCGGCAAGCTCAGCTAAAGAGGGTTGCTGCTGTGCAAATGGGTGCGTGCTGCTGACATAGACCACCATTTCATCCTCACGCCAGTGCTCGGTGATTACTCTGGAATCATTGCAAATCCCCTCAATAAACCCAACATCCGCGCGAAAATTAACCACTTCTTCCACAACCTGGTGGGTATTATAAATATTTAAACGTATTCTGCTTTCCGGATCTGCTTCCATAAACTGACTTAATAAATCCGGCATAACATAATTTCCAATCGTACTGCTTGCTGCAATAGTAATACGCGCCGGAATATATTTATTAAATGCGCATTCAATATGACTGGCATCTGAAATCAGTGTTTCTGCCTGTGGCAAAATAAACAAACCATTTTCGTTAAGCTGAACTTTA
>JBOFGM010000456.1:0-3085 GCA_051649105.1 Iodobacter sp.
GCGAAGCAGAAATCATCCACTTCGCAGAAGCCCCCGCACCTAAATAACGTGCCGAAGGCACCAACAATACCGGTCGATAATACAGTTATGCACCCTGCAAAAAACCACATCAGGAAGCATGATCGCGATATCTGCGCTGGGGCCTGGATTCCCCTTCAAACACGCCGAGTGAGGAACAAGCGGCAAGGGGAATTCGTCAATTCGTGTTTGAGCGCAGCGAGTTGAATTGACGCCTTGCAGATTGTCCGCCGCGAGGGGCTGTCGTGTTTGCGGGGTCGCCTTCTTTGCTGACTTTCTTGGCGAAGCAAGAAAGCCAGGCTCCGGCGGGAGCACCCGCCCCCAAATACCGTGCCGAAGGCACTAATAATTAAACATTAGCTATTCCAACTTTTTATATTCAAGTACATATTTACCTCTGCTTATTTTTGCTTGAAAAACATTAACATCAGAGCCCTCCAGCATAGATAAAACATCACATCGATCTTTCTTTGATATTTTCGCGCCAAGAATCACAGAATAAATATTCTTCGCACCAAAAAAAATCTTTGTTCCTGAATTGCCAACCCTCTCAAATTTTGTATTTAAACAATCATCGGCGTCTAATTTCTCATTCAAAAGAGCTAAATAAGACTCATCATGCCAAATAACTAATCTGCGCTCTTCTTCATATTTCCATGCTTTAGATTTAGTTAACAGAACTCTTTTTCTAAAATCATCTTGGTATAACTCATATGGGTCATAATGAAAAACAGGATATTCCAGTTCATATTCAACATCTTCCGAAAGAGAAAGAGTATTTTTTGACTCTTCTATGCCAATACATACTCCTTTATGAGAATCTGCATACAGGGACCAAAGTAACTGATTATTTTTATCCTTAGAAAACGATGAAATTCTTACATTGTTATTCATCGCTAAGCGAAAACTACTTTCTTTTTCATCAATACAAGCATCAGATACTGCATCAAAATAATCATTTTTATTCTGTTCGCTAAAACAAAGTCGCGCTTCAAAAGGATCATTCAAAACCTCTGGTGAGGCCGCAAAAATATAGCCATCTTTTAATATTGAACTTAAATACTCATCAATTTTTGTATATTTATATAACACCAGATAACCCCATAAAAAAGGCCACCCTCAGGTGACCTTTTAATTAATTAGCGACTAATCCCAGCTCAACGCCCCGCCGGTTTGATATTCCGTTACCCGGGTTTCAAAGAAATTCTTCTCTTTCTTTAAATCAATCATTTCACTCATCCACGGGAATGGATTGGTTACACCGGGGAACATCGGTTCCAGACCGATTTGCTGTAAACGGCGGTTGGCAATAAAGCGCAGATATTCTTTAAACTGGCTGGCATTCAGGCCCAATACACCGCGTGGCATGGTGTCTTCGGCATAGGCATATTCCAGCTCCACACCGCGTTTAAATAAGCCATAAATCTCAGTTTTAAATTCTTCAGTCCAAAGCTGCGGATTTTCCATTTTAATGGTGTTGATCAGATCAATACCAAAATTGCAGTGCATCGATTCATCGCGCAAAATATATTGATATTGCTCGGCGGCACCAGTC
The DNA here is from genome assembly GCA_051649105.1 of Iodobacter sp. Taxonomy (GTDB): domain Bacteria; phylum Pseudomonadota; class Gammaproteobacteria; order Burkholderiales; family Chitinibacteraceae; genus Iodobacter. The sequence continues at coordinate 1,574 of JBOFGM010000456.1, forward strand.
ATTTTATTCTGGCGTCCGAGAGCCAGTATCTGTACAAAACCCACATAGAAAAACAGGCCTTCCATAATGCAGGCAAAGACAATAATCGAGCGCAGTAATTGCTGATCGGTTTCCAGTGTGCCGGTTTTAAAGCTTGGATCGGTCAGAATATTAATAAACGGAATCAGAAATTCATCTTTATCACGGATGGAATCCACTTCGTTATAGGCATTAAATACTTCACCCTCATCCAGCCCCAAAGATTCAACAATATATTGATAAGCATGGGTATGAATGGCTTCATCAAAAGCCTGGCGCAATAAAAACTGGCGGCATTCCGGTGAAGTAATCTGGCGATAAGTGCCCAGCACAATATTATTGGCCGCCAGGCTGTCGGCGGTTACAAAAAAGCCCAGATTGCGTTTTACCAGACGGCGCTCATCATCGGTCAGGCCGTTCGGGCTTTTCCATAATTCAATATCGCGCTGCATATTCACTTCTTGCGGCATCCAGTGATTGGCACACTGGGCCAGATATTTTTCCCATGCCCATTTATGTTTAAACGGAACCAGCTGATTAACGTCGGTGGTGCCGTTAATCACGCGTTTATCCACCGCATTAACCCGCTTGGCGGTGGCGGCGCTATTAGGTGCTACGGCCGGGGCGCTGATTTCGTCGTCAAAATTGAGCATCTGTCTTTCCTGTTGTCTGTGGCGGTGTTCGGTGTGTGGTTGCCAGCGGTTTTTAATAAGCAGTTACTGGCCGTGGGTGCCAAGCAAGTTGCTTTTAATATTACTGGTGTCGCTGATGCCGTATTGCTGGCCCAGCGCATAAAAATCCCGTTCGTGCTGATCGCTCATTTGCAGGCTGGATTTAAAACTTAAAGCCAGATGCACTTCGCCCAGATACAGCACTTCACCGGACTTAATTTCAAACTGCCGGCCTACGGCCAGCTGATCATGACGTTGCTGCGGCCAGCCGGCGGCGGTATAGGTCCAGTCGCCAACGGCTTCTTTCACTGTGTACTGGCCCGGTGTCAGCGACAAAATATGTAATTTACCGATCACGCTTTTTTGCGGGGCAACAATGGTATCGGTGGTGATGCTGGTGTAAAGATCCTGATTTCCATCGGGGCCTTGTAAACGCAGCCAGGCGCTGGCGCGATCCTGATCAAAGGAATTCAGGGTTAAGGCCACAATGGCATAGCCCTGGTCTTTTGGCGGGCTGAGTTTGCCCTGTTGCAACATAATGGGCTGGCTGGCACAGGCGGCCAGCAATAAGACCAAAACTAAAGCGGTTAATCTTTTAAACATGTCTCTCTCCTGATGATGCAGTACTGAACACCCGGGCAGAGATCTGACTGACATCTTGCACGCCCAGCTGTTTCAGCTGATAAAAGTCGCGCTCCTGCTGATCAGAATAAGTCAGCACCGGGGCAAAGTTTAATTGTGCGCCTATTTCACCTAAATACAGAATTTCTCCGGCAGCCAGCACAAAAGACTGATCTGGCTTAAAGTGCACGCTGCCCCCCTT
>JBOFGM010000457.1:0-9944 GCA_051649105.1 Iodobacter sp.
CTACCGGGGCACTAGCTTATTGGTTTGGTGGCCAGTCCACCGCCGCCGGCACTAGCTTATTGGCTTGGTCGCCAGATCAATTTGCCGCACGCTGCCGGCTCCCCCGTGCTCTCCCAGCCAGATACTGCTGGCGCGTATCTGGCCCAGAATCTCTTCCTTTTCTGATAAGCCATATTCAGTGGATACACTTTGGGTGGCAAGGGCCCCAATTCTGGCCTCGCTCAGTGTTTGCGTTTTACCGCCCGGCTGATCGCCGCTTTGCCATAGTTTAAGATCCTGGTAGCCAGGGTCGGCTTCATCAATCCAGCCATTATGGTCGGTGTCGAGCTTTGCCAGCTCGCTAAAACCATTGCCGCTTTGCGGGCCAAATAACTCGCTGCCATTATCGGCAGTGCCATTATGATTGCGGTCCAAAAACAGCAGGCCAGAGCCGGTATCCGGCAGCCGCATGGATTCTTGGGTGCCATTATTATCCAGATCAAAGGCCACACTCTGTGAGCTGAGTTTGGTGGTGGCCGGCCCCAGATCCAGCACCAGCGGATCTTTCAGCAGCATTTGCCCGGCAAAACGGGTGGTTTCGCTACTTTGCTCATTTTGATAGCCCACCTCAAATTGCCGCGTGCTGCCGTCGGCCAGGCAAACTTTGCCGCTGGCATTAAAGCTGCAGCTTTCCGTGGTTTTAGTGTGCTCCATGGCAACCAGCAGCTGCAGGCTGGCGGGGGTGCTGACAGCTTGGCTGGCCGGGTTACAGGCAGGATCACTGGCGGTAGTCGCTGAGGAGGTGTGGCTGGCGGCAGGCTGGCCAAACAGCATTTCCCACAAGGATTGAAAGCGTCGCTCTTTATCGCCGGTCTGGATATCGGTGGCGGGCTGGCTTGGGGCGGAATGGCCCGTCAGTGCCGTCAGCTCCTGATTAAAGAAGGTGGCAAACTGATCTTTTAAGGCGGAAGGGGAAACCTCTTCCAGTTGCAGGGTTTGCCAGCTTTCGCTGCTGCTGGCCTGATGGCTGGTCAGGGTTAAATCGCTTTGTCCGATACGCATGATATTCCCATAAAGTGAAGAACAGGAATTATGCAAAAAGCATTAACCGTGCCGGAAAAGATAAAAAAACCGCCCTTTGGCGGGCAAAGAGCGGTTTATTCAACAGGGATCCCGGCGGGCTGTGGATCAGCGGCGGGTCAGGTCTTCCCAGACTTTATTTAAACGCTTTACCGAAACCGGATACGGCGTTTTCAGCTCCTGGGCAAAGAGGCCCACGCGCAGCTCTTCAATCATCCAGCGGAACGGGGCCAGCGGCGAGGTATCCCGGCCTTCTTTTTCCCATTTCAGCATTTCTGCCTGCCAGCGGTTATAGAGCTCATTCACTTCTGCCCCACGCTGGCCATCTCTTTGCGGATTAGCCACCCGCTTTTCTGCCCGGATCCGCATGGCTTTTACATAGACCGGCAGACGCGGCATAAACTCCCAGGGGGTTCGGTGTAAAAAGCCTTTAAACACCAGCTGTGACAGCTGATCTTTCATGGTATTGGCAAAGGGCGAGGGTTTAGCCAGCAGATTATTCAGCGTGACATATTCGCTGGTTACCTCAGCCAGAACCCGCATGGTGGCATCGCGCACGGATGGCAGACGCACCTTGGCACGGGATTTCTGACCATCAAAATCCTTGGGTTTACGCGGCGGTTCGTCTTCGCCAATAAAGGCCCGGTCGCAGATGCAGGCCACCACATCGGCCATCAGCTCGTCGCCGTTGCAGATTCCACGCAGCTGCAAGGCCAGCGGATTAAAGGTGGGCAGCGATTTAGGCAGCTGTTTCACATGATCTTTCAGCTCAAACTGCAGCAGGCGGATCACGCCATTGCGGTGGGCTTCGCTGGCGGCATATTCGGTATCAAATAAGCGGATCGCTACGGCCTCTTCTTCCGGTACCAGGCCCGGAAAGCCAGAAATAGCCCGCCCCTGGCGCTTAAAGTTAATCTTAACCGGCAGCTCGCCAAAATCCCATTTGGTAATGCCGGTTTTTTCAATGCTGACCGTATCATCGGCCGCATCGCGGAAGGTCATTTGCGCGGCTTCACCCAGCTGGGCCCGAAGTGCAATCAGATCCCTGCCTTGCGCCAGTTCTTGCCCGGCATCATCCACAATCTTGAAATTCATTTGCAGATGCGGTGGCAGCTCTTTCTGGGCAAATTCATCGGCCGGCACCGGCTGACCGGCTCCGCGGCTGACCGCCAGAGCCAGCTGAGGCAGCAGGGCTTCTTCCCGGCTGGCTTTATCCAGCGCCACCAGCATTTTGGTGGCAAATTCCGGCACCGGCACACAGAGGCGGCGATAGGATTTAGGCAAGGATTTCACCAGCAGGGTGATTTTCTCGCGGATCATCCCTGGCACCAGCCAGTCAAAGACGGCGTGATTGACCCGGTTCAGCAAATGCAAGGGCAGGGTAATGGTGACCCCGTCCAGCGGATGGCTGGGCTCAAAGCGATAAGACAGCGGCAACTTGGCGTCATTTAAGCGGAAAAACTCGGGGAACTGCTCTTCGGTTACGGCCGCAGCTCCGTGCTGCATTAAATCATCGCGGCTTAAAAACAGCTGCTTGGGGTTATCTCTTTCAATCAGTTTACGCCAGGCTTCAAAGCCCGCGCCGTTCACAATATCAGCCGGAATGCGCGTATCAAAAAAGGCAAACAGCGCGTCATCATCCACCAGTACATCCTGGCGGCGGGCCTTATGTTCCAGATCCTGCACATCCAGAATCAACGACTTATTGTGTTCAAAGTATTTGGCGCGGCTATTGTAGTTAAAGCGCACCAGTGCTTCGCGGATAAAGATTTCACGCGCCGCCACCGGATCAATTTTGCCAAAGTGAACACGGCGTTTAGGCACAATCGGCAGGCCGTACAGGGTAACGCGCTCGCTGGCATTCACCTGTGCGGAGGCTTTTTCCCAGTGCGGGTCAAAATAATTGCGTTTTACCAGATGGGAGGCAATGCGCTCCACCCATTCCGGCTCGATCGCGGCCACACAGCGGCCGTAGATCTTGGAGGTTTCAACAATTTCGGCCGCAATAATCCACTTGGGCCGGGATTTTTTCAGGCCGGAACCAGGGAAAATATTAAATTTAATCCCGCGCGCACCTAAGTATTCGTCGTTTTCAGGCTGTTTAAAGCCGATATTGCCCAGCAGCCCGGTCATCAGGGCCTTTAAAATCTGCTCAGGCGTGCCTGGAGAATCTTTCAGATCATTGAGCTGTAAATCCATATCCTGACAAATTTCGGCCAGCTGGCGGTGTAAATCGCGCCATTCTCTGAGGCGAAGATAAGACAGGAAGTGCTCATGGCAAAGATTAATCAGCTGGCGGTTGCTGGTTTTATTATTCAGCGCCTCGCTGAAGAATTCCCACATCCGCAGAAACGACAGAAAGTCGGATTTATCTTCCACAAACTTAGCCTGCGCCCGGGTCGCCGCTTCTTTGGCATCAAACGGGCGCTCGCGCGGATCCTGCGCCGACAGCGCCGAGGCAATAATCAGAATTTCGGCCAGGCAATGCTCATCCCGGCCGGCCAGCAGCATACGGCCAATTCGCGGATCGACTGGCAGGCGGGCCAGTTGTTTACCAATCGGGGTGAGCTGATCTTTCTCATCCACCGCCCCCAGCTCTCTTAATTGCTGATAACCATCGCTGACCAGGCGGCTGGAAGGCGCTTCCAGAAACGGAAACTGATCGATATGCCCCAGTTTTAACGCCGCCATCCGCAAAATAACCGCCGCCAAAGACGAGCGGACAATTTCGGGGTCGGTAAATTCAGAGCGGTTATTAAAATCCTGCTCATCATAGAGCCGCACGCAAATACCGGAAGCCACCCGGCCGCAACGGCCTGAGCGCTGACGGGCCGAAGCCTGCGAGATCTTTTCGACTAATAATTGCTCAACTTTGGCGCGCGGCGAATAGCGTTTAATCCGGGCATGGCCCGAATCCACCACATAGCGGATACCCGGCACGGTGAGCGAAGTTTCTGCCACATTGGTCGCCAGGATAATGCGGCGGCCGTGGCTGGAGGTGCGGAAAATCCGCTGCTGATCTTCATTGGATAATCTGGCAAACAGTGGCAGCACTTCGGCATCGCGTAATTTGGTTTTGCGCAGCTCTTCGGCGGTTTCACGGATTTCGCGCTCGCCGGGCAAAAACACCAGCACATCGCCACTGCCATCGGTGCGCCACAGATTTTCAATGGCCTGGACAATGGCTTCTTCCATTTCCAGTTCCTGATCGTCTTCATCCGTGGCATGCAGCGGCTGATAACGCACTTCCACCGGATAGGTGCGACCGGACACTTCCAGTACCGGCGCGCCGGAAAAATGCTCGCTGAAGCGGTTGGCATCAATGGTGGCCGAGGTGACAATCACTTTCAGTTCCGGGCGCTTTGGCAGCAGCTGCTTTATATAGCCCAGCAAGAAATCAATATTCAGACTGCGCTCATGCGCCTCGTCGATAATAATCGTGTCGTATTTTAATAAATAAGGGTCCGACAGCGTTTCGGCGAGCAAAATACCATCGGTCATCAGCTTGATATAGCTGGCATCGGTGGTTTTATCGGTAAAACGCACCTTAAAGCCAACGGCGTTTTCTGAGCGTAATTCCTGGCCAATCCGGGTGGCTACAGTTCTGGCGGCCAGCCGGCGCGGCTGGGTATGACCAATTAAGCCATGCACACCGCGGCCCAGTTCCAGACAAATCTTAGGGAGTTGCGTGGTTTTACCCGAGCCGGTTTCCCCGCAGACAATCACTACCTGATGCTGGCTGATGGCTTCGCGTAATTCATCCCGGCGTTGATTAACCGGCAGATTATCGTCAAACTCGGGTTTGGGCAGACGGGCGCGGCGGGTGGCGCTTTTAGCCAGCGAGCGGGCCAGCCCGTTTTCCAGCTCGTGCAATTCTTTTTCACAAGGCTGCTGCTTGTCCTGGCGCTGCTTTAAGCGGTGCAGCAGGCGTTCCAGATTGCCGCGATCCGTTAACTGGGTGTCGGCTAATTGCTCGGTATGGGTTGGCTGCTTGGAGTCGGGTGAAACGCTGCCGGTGGCCGTTGAATTCATCGCTGGGATTAAGCTTGTACTGGATAAGGAGCCGGCGATTTTACCATGCAGCGGGAGGGATGCCAGGCGATAAATACAGCCCGTGGTAATACCAGGCGCTGACCGGCGCGGCTGATCGCATTACCGGGCACGGCATAAAATATTCTGTACCAATATTTGTCATAAATCTTGCATACACTCGGCGCTTCTCAATTAATTAATTTATTAAATAATGTTAAGCGAATTACTCTGTTCTTTTTTTGAGGTGGCGCGCCAGGGCAGTGTGGCGCTGGCGGCCAGACAGCTGAAGCTGAGCCAGCCCACGGTGACTTCCAGAATTCGGCAGCTGGAGGAGCGATATCAGATTGAATTTTTTTATCGCGGCGGGGCGCGCTGGGTATTAAGCGATGCCGGTATGCGTTTAATGCCCATGGTTGAGCGTTTATTGCAGGAAGAAGCCAATATTGATTTTATTCTGCGCAATACCGGCGGTGTTAAACAGGGTCATTTAAGAATTGGGGCAACCGGCCCTTATTTTATCAGTGAAGGGATTGCCTCATTTCATAAGGCGTATCCGCTGATTCAGCTATCGGTAAAATTTGGCAATTCCAAAGAAATGCTGTTGGCTCTCAATGAATATGAGATTGATCTGGCCGTATCGTCTAAAAAAATCAATGATCTGCGCTTAAGCCGGGTTTTATTAGCGGCAGAGCCTCTGGTGCTGGCTTTGCGCCGTGATCATCCGCTGGCCAAAAATAAAGATTTGGATATCGCTGATTTATCGCATTTGCATTTATTATTTCGAGAAGAAGGATCAGAAACGCAAAAATTAACCCAGCAAATGTTGGTTCAGGCCGGGATAAAGCCATTGTCCGGTTCATATATTGCCAATGGCGAGGCCATACGGCAGGCGATTATGCATGGCTTGGGCTGCAGCGTGATGTCAAAAGGGGAAGTGCCTGATCACCCCCTGATCAGCTATCTGCCCTTTCGCCAGGAAAGCCCGCAAATTTATGAATATTTATATTATTTAAAAGACCGGGAAAACGTGCCGCTGATTGCCACCTTTATGCAGCATTTGCAGCCGCAGGCGCGCTCCGCTGAGCTAAGCCGGGCATAAAAAAAACAGCCCTTGCGGGCTGTCTGGCTGCGTTTTATCAGGTCTTTTTCCTTGGCCGCATCACGGTGCCGGCATTGGTCGGATCGCTGATAGATGGGCGCCCGGTTTCTACCCGGCCTGCAAAACGGCGGACAAAGCCATTGCTGCCGGTAACACTAAAGTCAGACCACTGGCTGGTTTCATATAAAGACCAGGAATGCTCCAGCGAGCCGCCCGCCGGCACTTTCACCGGCCACGGACCATCGGTGCGATAGTCATTGGAGGTAATGGTCAGCACGGCTTCCTTGCTGCCGGTATTTTGCAGCTGTAAATACACATCGCCATTCACATAGTCATAGCAAACGCGGATTTCCGGCGCGCTGTCCTGTGCCACATTGCTGCCCTGGAAGTGGCGGTGAAAGCCATTGGGCCCCAGCACCCATAAATCATATTGCCCCTGATCGGCCGTGGTATCCCAGGAATCCGACAATAGCTTGCCCGGCTCCACGGTATAGCGGCGGGGACCTTGTTCCAGATGGCGCTGATCATAAACATGAAACACGCCGGTGGCCTTGCCGGTATTGCTGAAAATCAGCCACATCTTGCCATTGGCCGCATCGCTGCGAGCGCTGGTATGCAGCTCATAAGGCAAGGCCCGCGATAGTTTTACCCCCTGATTTTGCCGTGGCAGCACCGGCACTTGCGGCGGAGTGGGTTTAGGCAGCTTACTTTGATTTAATACAATCGCATCGGCCTGGCTGGTATTGGGCATCGGCGGCAGTGTGACATCATTGGGAGCGGCAAAATTAAAGGCCGACATCAGATCGCCACAGACCGCGCGTCGCCACGGGCTGATATTGGGTTCAAACACCCCAAAGCGGTTTTCCAGAAATTTAATCACCGAGGTATGGTCAAACACTTCCGAATTCACCCAGCCGCCTTTACTCCATGGTGAAATCACATAGGCCGGCACCCGTGGCCCCAAGCCGTAGGGACGGCGGGTGGCATGGTATTCAATGCGGGTGTCCACGGTGGACATGCCAGAGAAGCTGCCGTCGGCATTCAGATTAGGGGGAGCCGGTGGTGGCATATGGTCAAAAAAGCCATCGTTTTCATCAAACATCACCAGCAGAACCGTTTTACTCCAGGTATCCGGATTAGCGGTCAGGGCATTGAGTACCCGCTGGGTATAGTCCGCACCCTGAATCGGGCTGGAAGGCCCGGGATGCTCTGAATCTTTGGCCGGAGCCACCAGCCAGGAGACTTGCGGCAGCGTGCCGCCTGCGGCATGAGTGGCAAATTGTTCTAATGACCAGGTGGACATGCCGTTAATCCATAGCGGGCTGTTTTTGCTGGCCTTACGGAAATTGGCAAAGCCTTCTACCGGATTGTCAGAAAAATTATCGGCGGCATTTTGATAAATTCTCCAGCTCACCCCGGCCTGCTGCAGGCGCTCCGGATAAGTGGTCCAGGAGTATTCCACCGCCGATTCTTTACTGTCGGCTTCATTATCAATGGCCGGCCCGCCACCGATTCCGCTTGGATTATTGGTGCCGGTCCAAAGATGCAGCCGGTTGGGGTTGGTGCCACCGTGAAAGGAGCAGTGGTAAGCGTCACAAATAGTAAAGGCATTGGCCAGAGCAAACTGAAACGGCATATCTTCCTGGCGGTAATAGCCCATGGAATATTGTGTTTTATATTTTGGCCATTCATTCATCCGGCCACCGGCCCAGGCGCTTTGCGCATCGGGCATTAAATGCGGGGTGCCGGGTACGCGCTGAGCGCTGGTCAGCCGGGTATCCATATGGTACGGCGGGATTTCCTTACCGCTGCCGTCTTTTTGATTCCAGACCTTTTTGCCACCGGGAATGGGAATGGGCAGGCGGTCGCCAAAACCACGCACACCCTGCAAGGTGCCAAAGTAATGATCAAAGCTGCGGTTTTCCTGCATTAAGATCACAACATGCTGCACATCATTAATGGTGCCGGTTTGCGAGTTGGCCGGAATAGCCAGCGCTTTCATAATACTGGCAGGCATCAGCGACAGCGCCGTGGCGCCGCCAGCCGTTTTTGCGGCCATGCTTAAAAAATTTCTGCGATTGATCGAGCTCATTTATCGTTCACCTGTTCAGGGGGCGCAATGCAAATTGGGTTTGGCAGGCGAAGTGCCGGTGGCCGGGACAGATGCGGTGCCGGATGCGGTGGCCGCCGGCTGGTTATCGCTGTTGCAGGCAGTCAGCACCAGGGCCAGCAGCAGGCAGCAGGCTGCCTCCCGTGGTTTCATCATCATGGACATAGTGGTTTTCCAAATAATCAGGGATTAAACGACTTAAGTGATTTACCGGTAGTGGCAAGGCCCATCACATCTTCCTGGCTGAGCACCCGGTTCCAGATTGCGATATCGCTGAAATCAAATGAGCCCGCATTGCCGCCTTTACCTGCCGTAAAGTAATTGCCCTGTGCATCTTCATTAATGGCCAGCCAATTCAGACCGGTGAATTTGCTTAAATCAAAGGCAGAAAGACTGACTGAGGCGCTTTGCAAAGGGCGGTTCGGATCGGCAATAAAGACTTGTGCGGTTTTTTTAACCGAATCCACACTCATCACCAGATAAACCCAGCTGTTAGCGGTAAAGGCGAGCTGCGGATCGGTACGGTTTTTACCATCGCCAATATTAAATTTAATGGTGTTTAAATACTGGCCAAAGGCAAAGCCGATATTGGAACCACTGAGATAGTCTTTATTGGCAATAATCGGTACATCATTGCGCAGCGCATCAGAGCGGAACCAAAATCCAACCGAAAAGGCTTTGTCTTTATTGAAATCAACGATGAGTGGTGTTTTAAAACCGCCATCACAGCTGCTGCATTGCGGGGTAGTGCCATTGGAGATGGATTGCAATGCTTTACTGCCTAAGGGGCCATTAATATAACTGGCACTGCGGTCGGTAATAAAACTGCTGAATGCCGGATTAGTCTTATTGGCATTCAGATTGCCATCCAGTGAGAAAAACCGGGTTAAGCCATTTAAAATACCGGCATCTAAAACGGCTGGTTTTACAAAATCAATTTGTGCCAGCGCAGAGGTCAGCGTCTTGCCCGAACTGATGGTGTAATTAAACTGATACAGGCCATTTTTATCCACGCCCAAAGCATCATCGGTAAAGCTGCTGGTGCCGGCTGGCAATTCTTTAATCAGCTTGCCATCGCGATACAGGCTGAGCGGCAGCTGACGAGATTTCCAGCTGAGCGAAATACTGCTGCGATCGGTATTGGCTCTGGCTTGCAGCTGTTTAACCGCCGGTGCCTGCAGCAGTGGCGTGCCATCCATATGATGGTTTTCGGCCGTAGTGCTTACCGATAAATAACTCAGTAAAGTCGGTGCAATATCGGCCTGGCTTGGGTAGCTGTACCAGTCATTAATTGTGGCCGGCGCATTGAGCGGTATGCCGTTTAAGCGCTCACCAAAAGGCTTATTCATTGCAATAAAACCGGCCTGATTTGATGACACCGGCAGGCCATTGGTATTGCCGCTGGCACTGACACCATGGCTGGAAGTAATCATCACCAGCCAGTCTTCATTATTCTCGGTCTGGCGTTTTTTAAGGGTTTCGAATAAAGCCCCCAATTGCTGGTCAATGGTTTTTAAATTCTGCTTATATTCACTGCCTGTTCCTGTTTGCAGTGCCGTTTCTTCCAGGGAATGTAAATCAGAAACCACCAGATTATAATTGCCGCTGTTAATGGCCGTTTGGGTGGAGCTGATGACGCACTGA
>JBOFGM010000458.1:0-14669 GCA_051649105.1 Iodobacter sp.
AAGATGAAGGTGGTCGTCACACTCCATTCTTTAACGGCTACCGTCCACAGTTCTTCTTCCGTACTACTGACGTAACTGGTTCAGTTGATTTGCCAGAAGGTACCGAAATGGTAATGCCTGGTGATAACGTTGAAGTAACCGTTACTCTGATCGCTCCTGTGGCGATGGAACAAGGTCTGCGCTTTGCGATCCGTGAAGGCGGTCGTACTGTTGGCGCTGGTGTTGTTGCCAAAGTCCTCGTTTAAGCTAGGTAACTAAAATGCAAAACCAAAAAATCCGTATTCGCCTGAAAGCTTTTGACTACGCTCTGATCGACCGTTCGGCGCAGGAAATTGTTGATACGGCTAAGCGTACTGGTGCCGTTGTTAAGGGTCCGGTTCCGCTTCCTACTAAAATCGAGCGTTTTGACATTCTGAGCTCCCCACACGTTAATAAAATGGCGCGTGATCAGATGGAAATTCGTACGCATTTGCGTTTGATGGACATTGTCAATCCTACTGACAAGACTGTTGATGCGCTGATGAAGCTGGACTTACCAGCTGGTGTGGACGTAGAAATTAAACTGCAGTAATAGACTATCCGGGTTTTTTTGCTGTTCTGCACTCTAAGTGCTTGCAACAAAAGGAAAACCTGTGCTAAAGTCGCGGGCTTGCTACCTAAGGGTAGCAAGCCTTTTTTACTTTGGGTTTAGCCGGTCAATCGTAATCGGCCCTGAAAAGGATATAACTATGAGCTTAGGACTTGTCGGACGTAAAGTCGGCATGACCCGCGTTTTTGCTGAGGATGGTGCATCCATTCCGGTAACAGTGCTGGACATGTCTGCTAATCGCGTTACGCAAATCAAGACGCCGGAAACTGATGGCTATTCAGCCGTTCAGGTTACTTTCGGTGCAAAGAAAGCCAGTCGTGTTAACAAGGCTCAAGCCGGCCACTTTGCGAAAGCAGGTGTGGAAGCAGGTTTAGGTCTGGTTGAATTTAACGTTACTGCTGAGAAATTAGCAGAACTGAAAGCTGGTGATCAGCTGTCAGTTGAAATGTTTGCGCCTGGTTCGTATGTTGATGTAACTGGTACAACTCTGGGTAAGGGTTTTTCCGGTGTAATTAAACGTCACCATTTCTCTTCCAATCGTGCCTCCCACGGTAACTCGCGTTCGCATAATACGCCGGGTTCTATTGGTCAAGCGCAAGATCCGGGTCGTGTTTTGCCTGGTAAGCGCATGGCAGGTCAACTGGGTAACGTTCAACGTACAACTCAGAACCTGGAAATCGTACGTGTCGATGCCGAACGTCAATTGCTGTTAGTTAAGGGCGCTGTCCCTGGCTGCAAAGGCAACGACGTGGTTGTTCGTCCGAGTGTGAAGGCAGGTGCGTAATGGATCTTAAAGTCATCAATGCTGCCGGCGAGGCGCAAGCCGCTGTCGCTGGTTCCGATGCACTGTTCGCACGCGAATTCAACGAAGCGCTGGTTCACCAAGTTGTGACAGCTTACTTCGCGAATGCTCGTAGCGGCAATCGTGCTCAAAAAGGTCGTGACAATGTAAGTCACTCGACCAAAAAGCCTTGGAAACAGAAGGGTACTGGCCGTGCTCGTGCTGGTATGAGCTCCTCCCCGCTATGGCGTGGTGGTGGTCGTGCTTTCCCGAATAGCCCGGACGAGAACTTCTCCCAAAAGGTTAACCGCAAGATGTTCCGTGCTGGTATCGCGACTATCTTGTCGCAACTGGTTCGTGAAGAGCGTCTGGTGGTGGTGGAAAGCTTTAATGCTGAAACACCAAAAACTAAGGCTTTCGCGCAGAAACTGGCTGCTATGCAGTTGGATTCAGTGTTGATTATCACCAAAGAGCTGGATGAGAACTTGTACCTTGCGTCGCGTAATCTTGCGCACGTTCTGGTGCTTGAGCCATCGCAGGCTGATCCAGTGAGCCTCGTTCGCTTTAAGAAAGTGGTAATCACTCGCGAAGCACTGCAAGCTTTTGAGGAGTTGTACGCATGATGCAATTCTCTGAAAATCGTCTGCTTCAAGTTCTTTTGGCACCTATCGTGTCAGAAAAGACCACTTTTGTGGCTGAAAAGAATGACCAGGTTGTTTTCCGTGTTTCTACGGACGCTACTAAGGCTGAAATCAAAGCCGCTGTTGAACTTCTCTTTAAAGTGAAGGTTGAGGGCGTGTCCACGATGAATGTTAAGGGCAAGGGCAAGAAATTTGGTCGTACCGTAGGTCGTCGCAAGGACTGGAAAAAGGCTTATATTAGCCTGGCTGCAGGCCAAGAGCTCGACCTCGCGGCAGCGCAGTAAAGGAGACTGAAAATGGCATTGGTAAAAGTAAAACCGACGTCCCCCGGTCGCCGCGCCGTCGTCAAGGTTGTGACACCGGATTTGCATAAGGGTGCTCCATACGCTCCTTTGCTCGAGTCGCAAAGCAAGACAGCTGGTCGTAACAACCGTGGTGTGATTACAACCCGTCATATGGGTGGTGGTCATAAACAGCATTATCGTCTTATCGACTTTAAGCGCAATGACAAGGACGGTATCGTAGGTCGCGTAGAGCGCCTTGAATACGATCCGAACCGTACCGCTAACATCGCGTTGCTTTGCTACGCAGATGGCGAGCGTCGTTACATCATTGCTCCTAAAGGCCTGAAGGCCGATATGACCGTGATCTCTGGCTCGGATGCGCCGATCAAGGTGGGTAATACCCTCCCGATCCGCAATATCCCAGTTGGTTCCACTATTCACTGCATCGAACTGCAGCCAGGTAAAGGCGCTCAATTAGCCCGTTCCGCTGGTGCAGGTGTTCAGTTGCTGGCTCGTGAAGGTGCTTACGCTCAATTGCGTCTGCGCTCAGGCGAAATCCGCAAGGTTCACGTTGATTGCCGTGCAACAATCGGTGAAGTAGGTAACGAAGAGCATAATCTTCGCTCCTACGGTAAAGCTGGTGCCAAGCGTTGGTTGGGTATTCGTCCAACCGTACGTGGTACAGCAATGAACCCGGTTGATCACCCACACGGTGGTGGTGAAGGTCGTACTGGTGAAGGTCGTGTTCCAGTAAGTCCATGGGGCCAGCCTGCTAAGGGCTATCGCACTCGTCGCAACAAACGCACAAGCAGCATGATCGTGCGTCGTCGTCCCGCGAACAAGAGGTAATGTAAATGGCACGTTCTATTAAAAAAGGCCCATTCGTTGACCTGCACCTGATCAAAAAGGTGGAAACTGCCCGCGCGGCGAACGACAAGCGTCCGGTGAAAACTTGGTCACGCCGTTCTACTGTGTTGCCAGACTTCGTTGGTCTGACGATTGCAGTTCACAATGGTAAGCAGCACGTTCCAGTATATGTGAACGAAAACATGGTTGGACACAAGTTGGGTGAGTTTGCTCTTACCCGCACGTTCAAAGGCCATGCTGCGGACAAAAAAGCCAAGCGATAAGGTGAAGACATGCAAGTATCTGCTGTATTAAGCAACACTCGCCTCTCCGCCCAAAAAGCGCGGCTGGTCGCTGACCTAGTCCGTGGCAAGCCGGTAGAGCAGGCGTTGAACATCCTGGCCTTCAGCCCTAAAAAGGGTGCAGTTTTAATTAAGAAGGTTCTGGAATCCGCTATTGCCAATGCTGAGCACAATGAAGGCGCCGACATCGACGCACTCAAAGTGACCACAATTTTTGTGGATAAGGGACCTTCTCTTAAGCGTTTCAGCGCACGTGCCAAAGGCCGTGGCAATCGTATCGAGAAGCAAACTTGCCACATCACATTGATTGTTGGCGATTAAGGAGCGACTATGGGTCAGAAAGTTCATCCGACGGGTTTTCGTCTCGCCGTCACTAAGAACTGGGCTTCGCGTTGGTACGCCAACAGTAGCAATTTTGCCGGTATGCTCAATGAGGACATCGCAGTACGCGATTACCTGAAAAAGAAACTGGCCAGTGCTTCAGTGAGTCGTGTCGTAATCGAGCGTCCGGCTAAGAATGCCAAAATCACTATTTTCACGGCTCGTCCGGGTGTGGTGATTGGTAAGAAGGGTGAGGATATTGAGCAGCTTAAGAAAGCGCTGCAAAAAATCCTGAATGTGCCCGTGCATGTAAACATCGAAGAAGTGCGCAAGCCTGAAATCGATGCACAAATTATTGCCGACAGCATTTCTGCGCAGCTTGAAAAGCGCGTTATGTTCCGTCGCGCTATGAAGCGTGCTATGCAAAACGCAATGCGTCTTGGTGCCCAAGGTATCAAGATCATGTCGTCCGGTCGCTTGAACGGCATCGAAATTGCACGTTGTGAGTGGTATCGTGAAGGCCGTGTGCCTTTGCATACACTGCGTGCTGATATCGACTACGCGACTTCTGAAGCCAAAACCACCTACGGTATCATTGGTATCAAGGTTTGGGTTTATAAAGGCGAAATGAAGCCGGGCGAAAAGGCTGCTGAACCAGCACCTGAAGCTCAGAAGAAAAACGCACGGAAGGGGCCTCGCAATGCTGCAGCCAACTAGACTTAAGTATCGCAAGGTCCAGAAGGGCCGTAACACGGGTATCGCTACTCGTGGTAACAGCGTTGCTTTTGGTG
This sequence comes from Iodobacter sp., assembly GCA_051649105.1. Classification (GTDB taxonomy): domain Bacteria; phylum Pseudomonadota; class Gammaproteobacteria; order Burkholderiales; family Chitinibacteraceae; genus Iodobacter. The sequence goes on from JBOFGM010000458.1 coordinate 4,556, forward strand.
TGTTTGGGCTCAAAGCCACTACTCGTGGCCGTCTGACAGCTCGTCAGATCGAATCTGCACGTCGTGCTATCACTCGTTATATTAAGCGTGGTGGTCGTGTATGGATTCGTACGTTCCCAGACAAACCAATCTCCACAAAGCCCGCTGAAGTGCGAATGGGTAATGGTAAGGGTAGCCCGGATTACTGGGTTGCTGAGATTCAACCAGGCAAAGTATTGTATGAGCTGGATGGTGTAGATGAAGCAGTTGCTCGTGAGGCTTTCCGCCTTGCATCTGCTAAGTTGCCATTCGCTACTACGTTTGTCACTCGTCAGGCGGGACAACGATGAAAGCAGCTGAACTACATCAGAAATCTGTTGAAGAGCTCAAGGCTGAGTTGACCGCATTGTTGAAAGCGCAGTTTAGTTTGCGTATGCAGCATGCGACGGGTCAACTTGCGAAGCCAAGCGAACTCAACCGTGTGCGCAAAGATATTGCGCGCGTTCATACCATCATGGCTCAGAAGGCGGCGTAACGATGTCTGAAGCTAAACTGAAGCGCGAACTGACAGGCCGTATCGTCAGCGACAAAATGGATAAGACTGTTACCGTGTTGGTAGAGCGTCTGGTAAAACACCCGCTCTACGGCAAGATGATGCGTCGTTCCAAAAAATACCATGCTCACGACGAAAGCAATCAGTATCACGAAGGTGACCTGGTTACGATCCAAGAGATTCGTCCATTGTCCAAAACTAAAAATTGGACTGTGACGTCGCTGGTAGAAAAAGCACGTAGTTAATTTAAATATGTGCTTGCGCGGGCATTGTGCTTTATGTACAATGCCCGCTTCTTGTCTGTATGTCACATTTCTGTGACGTGTAGAGTTCTTCCCTACGGGATCCAAAACTAGCTGCTAATGCTCGGTTTTGCCGAGCGACTCGGTTCTGCCGAGATGATGGCAGATAAAGTTGGAGGTTTGTTTCAATGATTCAAATGCAAACTAGGCTTGAAGTTGCTGACAACACTGGTGCACGGTCTGTTATGTGCATTAAGGTTCTTGGTGGTTCCAAGCGTCGCTACGCTTCGGTGGGCGATATTATTAAAGTTGCCATTAAAGATGCAGCCCCTCGTGGCCGTGTTAAAAAAGGTGATGTATACAGCGCCGTAGTGGTTCGTACCGCTAAGGGTGTTCGTCGTGCTGACGGTTCGCTTATCAAGTTTGATGGCAACGCTGCAGTTCTCTTAAACGCCAAGCTTGAGCCAATTGGTACCCGTATTTTTGGGCCAGTGACTCGTGAGCTGCGCAATGAACGATTTATGAAAATCGTTTCACTTGCGCCAGAAGTGTTGTAAGGGGACGGGCATGAACAAGATTCGCAAAGGCGATGAAATCATCGTTATCACAGGCAAGGACAACGGCAAGCGCGGTACAGTGCTGCGCGTAATCCCGGCTGAAGATCGTGTCGTGGTTGAAGGCGTTAATGTGGTGAAAAAACACCAAAAGCCTAATCCAATGCGCGGTGTACAGGGCGGTATTGTCGAAAAGACTATGCCGGTTCACATTTCTAATGTTGCGTTGTTTAACACTGCAACGGGCAAGGCTGATCGCGTTGGCTTCAAGACTTTAGAGGATGGCCGTAAGGTTCGTTTCTTTAAGTCTAGTGGCGAAGTGATTGGCGGCTAAGGGGTGATGAAAATGGCTCGTCTGCAAGAGTTTTATAAAGAACAAGTAATTCCGAAACTGGTTGAACAGTTCGGTTACAAATCCATCATGCAAGTACCGCGTATCGACAAAATCACCATTAATATGGGTGTTGGCGAAGCGATTGCGGATAAGAAAGTGATGGATCATGCTGTTGGTGATTTGGTGAAGATCGCTGGTCAAAAGCCGGTTGTTACTGTAGCTAAAAAGTCGATTGCTGGTTTTAAGATTCGTGAAGGGTATCCGGTTGGCTGCAAAGTGACTTTGCGCCGCGAACGTATGTTCGAATTCCTGGATCGTCTGGTAACGGTTGCTCTCCCACGTGTTCGCGATTTCCGCGGCGTGAGTGGCAAGTCGTTTGACGGTCGTGGCAATTTCAACATGGGCGTGCGTGAGCAAATCATTTTCCCAGAAATCGAATACGATAAGATTGATGCTTTGCGTGGTATGAATATTACTATTACCACCACTGCTAAATCCGATGAAGAAGCGCGTGCTTTACTTGCTTGCTTCAAATTCCCATTCAAGAGTTGAGGCAACCATGGCTAAAGTCGCAGTAATTAAGCGTGAGGAAAAGCGTCGTGCAACCGTCGCTAAGTACGCCGCCAAGCGTGAAAAGCTGATGGCGGTCATCAATGACCAGAATGCATCTGACGAAGAGCGTTTTGCTGCTCGTTTGCAATTCCAGCAGCTTCCGCGTAATGCAAGCCCAGTACGTCTAGTTAATCGTTGTTCGATTACTGGTCGTGGTCGCGGTGTGTATCGCAAATTCGGACTCGGCCGGATCAAGCTACGTGAACTTGCCTTTAAGGGCGAAGTTCCTGGCATGGTCAAGGCTAGCTGGTAATAGGAGAGATAAAACATGGCAATGCATGATCCTATCGCCGATATGCTAACCCGTATTCGCAACGCGCAACGCGCGGACAAGGCACAAGTTACAATGCCATCGTCCACGCTGAAACTGGCAATTGCTGGCGTGTTGCAAGATGAAGGTTATATCGAATCGTTTGAAGTCGCAGGTGAAGTAAAACCTGTTCTGACTATCGAGCTCAAGTACTACGCTGGTCGTCCGGTTATCGAGCGTTTGGACCGTGTGTCCAAACCGGGTCTGCGCATCTACAAAGGTGCAACCGAGATCCCAACGGTGATGAACGGTCTGGGTGTGGCTATTTTGTCCACCTCCAAAGGCGTAATGACAGATCGCAAAGCACGTGCCAATGGTATTGGTGGCGAGCTTCTGTGCGTCGTCGCTTAAAGAGGTGAATCGATGTCCCGCGTAGCAAAAAACCCCGTAGTTATCCCAGCTGGCGTAGAAGTTAATTTCGCTGCTGGTGAAATCGTAGTGAAGGGCCCACACGGCACAATGGCGCAAACTCTTTGCGTTGATGTGGACGTTAAGGTTGAGGACAATGCAATCCAATTTGCCGCTAAGAGTGCATCTAAGCATGCTCGCTCTATGTCCGGTACTTTGCGTGCGTTGGTAAACAACATGGTAGCAGGCGTATCTAAAGGCTTTGAGCGTAAGCTCTTGCTGGTCGGCGTTGGTTACCGTGCTCAGGCTCAAGGCGATGTCTTGAACCTGACTCTCGGCTTCTCACACCCGGTTGCGCATTCTATGCCAGCTGGTGTGAAAGTGGAAACCCCGACACAAACCGAAATCGTCCTCAAGGGCGCCGACAAGCAACTGGTTGGTCAGGTTGCAGCCGAAATCCGTGCGTATCGTAAACCAGAGCCATATAAGGGCAAGGGTGTACGCTACTCCGATGAGGTTGTCGTGTTGAAAGAAACCAAGAAGAAGTAATCGAGGCTGAATCATGGACAAGAATCAAGCTCGACTCCGCCGCGCACGTAAAACCCGTGCAAAGATTGCGGAGCTCAAGATGCTGCGTCTGTCAGTGCATCGCACTAACAGTCACATCTACGCCCAGATCATCGACGAAACCGGTGGTAAAGTACTGGTTTCTGCTTCAACACTTGAAGCAGATGTTCGTGGCCAAATCAAGAATGGTGGCTCTGTTGATGCCGCAGTCGTGATTGGTAAGCGTATCGCTGAAAAAGCGAAAGCTGCAGGTGTCGAAACGGTTGCATTTGACCGTTCCGGCTTCAAATATCACGGCCGTGTTAAGGCCTTAGCTGATGCTGCCCGTGAGGGCGGCCTCGTCTTCTAATTGAGTTTGGAGTTGATATAATGGCTAAGAACGATATGGAAGATCGCGGCGACGGCCTCCGTGAAAAGATGGTCGCTGTAAATCGCGTAACCAAGGTCGTCAAGGGTGGTCGTATCCTTGGCTTCGCCGCACTGACAGTTGTTGGTGATGGTGATGGCGGCGTTGGTATGGGCAAGGGCAAATCGAAAGAAGTGCCTGTAGCCGTACAAAAAGCAATGGAAGAAGCTCGCCGCAAACTGCAAAAAGTTACTTTGCATAACGGTACCATTCAACATACCGTATACGGCAAACATGGCGCGACTACCGTGTTCATGCAGCCTGCTGCGGATGGTAAAGGTATTATTGCTGGCGGCCCTATGCGTGCTGTGTTCGAAGTTATGGGCGTCCATAACATTTCGGCTAAGTGCCATGGTTCGACCAACCCGTACAATATCGTACGTGCAACTTTAAACGGTCTTTCTAAGCTACATACTGCAGCAGATATCGCTGCTAAGCGTGGCAAGAGCGTTGAAGAGATTCTGGGAGCGGCTAAATGAGCGACTCTAAGAAATTCAAAGTAACACTGGTTAAGAGTCTGATCGGTCGCCTTGAAGCCCACAAAGCTTGTGCTCGTGGCTTAGGTCTCCGTCGTCTTAACAGTAGCTCTGAAGTGATCGATACCCCGGAAAACCGTGGTATGGCTAACAAGATTAGCTACCTGCTGAAGGTGGAGGGCTAAATGGATCTTAATAACCTGAAACCTGCTGCCGGTTCAACTCACGCGAAACGTCGTGTTGGACGCGGTATTGGCTCTGGCTTAGGCAAAACGTCTGGTCGTGGTCACAAAGGTCAGAAGTCACGTACTGGTGGTTTCCATAAAGTTGGTTTTGAAGGCGGTCAAATGCCTTTACAACGCCGTCTGCCAAAACGTGGTTTTGTTTCGTTAACACGTGGTGATACCGCTGAAGTTCGCTTGTCGGACATCAACGATTTGCCACTGAGCGAAATTACCTTTGAAGCATTATTGCAAGCTGGTGTGGTATCACAACATGCTCTGCGCGGAAAAGTTGTTCTTTCCGGCGTGATCGAGCGTGCTGTAGTACTTAAAGGCTTGGCTGTAACTAAGGGTGCCCGTGCTGCTATTGAAGCAGCTGGCGGCAGCATCACCGAGTAATTCGGTAAACTGAGGATAGGGCAGTAATGGCAAATCCCGCTCTGGCTAGTTCTGCAAATAAGTTTGCAGATCTTAAAAGTCGGATTTGGTTTCTTATCGGGGCACTGATCGTTTATCGAATCGGTGCACACATCCCGGTACCAGGAATCAACCCGGCTGAACTGGCAAAATTGTTTGAGTCGTCGCAAACCGGTTTATTGAACATGTTCAATATGTTTTCCGGTGGTGCACTCTCTCGCTTTACCGTGTTCGCTATCGGGATCATGCCTTACATCTCGGCATCGATTATTTTACAGCTCGCTGCCGAGGTTCTGCCATCTCTGAAGCAGATGAAAAAAGAGGGTGAAGCAGGCCGTCGCAAAATTACGCAGTACACGCGTTATGCGACCCTGCTCCTTGCTACAGCACAGAGCTTTGGTATTGCAATGATGCTCTTTAAGCAGCCGAATCTGGTGGTTGTGGCACAAACTCAGTTTGTGTTTACAACAATCGTGACGCTGGTTACTGGCACCATGTTCCTGATGTGGTTGGGTGAGCAGATTACAGAGCGGGGTGTCGGTAACGGCATCTCTATCCTGATCTGTTCAGGTATCGCTTCCGGTTTGCCTTCGGCAATCGGCAAGACGCTATCCCTGGCGAATCAAGGTGCTTTACCTATTCTGCTTGTGCTGTTTCTCTTTGTTGGTGTTGTGCTGTTAACTGCGGCGGTTGTGTTCGTTGAACGCGGCCAGCGTAAGGTGCCGGTACATTATGCGAAACGCCAGGTTGGCAATCGTATGATGCAAGCACAAAGCACTCACCTTCCTCTGAAACTGAATATGGCGGGCGTGATCCCTCCGATTTTTGCTTCTTCAATTATTCTGTTCCCTGCGACTTTACTGTCGTGGACTGGCAATAGTGATAAGTTGTCCTGGCTTAAATCGATCGGTGACATGCTGCATCCTGGTCAGCCGCTCTATGTGCTGTTGTATGCGACTGCGATCATTTTCTTCTGCTACTTCTACACTGCCTTGGTCTTCAATCCGAAGGAAACTGCAGATAATCTGAAGAAGAGTGGAGCAATGATTCCGGGCTACCGCCCGGGAGACCATACTGCGAAATACATTGAAAAGTTGATTTTAAAACTCACTCTTATCGGTGCGGTCTATATTACAGTTATCTGTCTGATTCCAGAGTTTCTGATTCTGAAGTGGAATGTTCCATTCTACTTCGGCGGTACGTCTCTGTTGATCCTGGTAGTTGTAACAATGGACTTTATGTCGCAGATGCAGTCTTACGTGCTCTCACATCAGTACGAGAGTCTGCTCAAGAAAGCTAACTTCAAGGGCTAGGCGTAACAGGCTATGGCGAAAGACGAAGTCATTCAGATGCAGGGCGAAGTCCTGGAAACGTTGCCAAATGCAACGTTTAAGGTCAAGCTCGAAAACGGACATGTGGTTCTTGGTCATATTTCTGGTAAGATGCGGATGCACTACATTCGAATCTTGCCTGGTGATAAGGTCACCGTGGAGTTAACTCCATACGACCTGACCAAGGCTCGCATTGTATTCCGGGCCAAATAACAGCCCGGATTTAATTTTGATCGAAAGGAAAGACGATGAGAGTTCAAGCGTCGGTCAAGAAAATTTGCCGCAATTGTAAAATCGTACGCCGCAACCGTGTTGTGCGTGTGATTTGCACCGACCCGCGGCACAAGCAGCGTCAAGGCTGATTGTTGCGACAATCAGTTTCTGATGTTAACATGCAAAGCTTTTTGAACCTGGGGTAAGAAAAGTATGGCCCGTATTGCTGGGGTTAATATCCCTAATCATCAGCATACTGTGATCGGCCTTCAGGCTATTTTCGGTATTGGTCGCACCCGCGCCTATGCCGTCTGCGCAGCAACAAGCGTAGAGCCTACAAAAAAGGTTAAAGATCTCAGTGATGCTGAGCTAGATATGCTGCGTGAAGAACTTGGCAAATATACTGTCGAGGGTGATTTGCGCCGCGAAGTGACCATGAGCATCAAGCGTCTTATGGACCTTGGTTGCTACCGTGGTTTCCGTCACCGCAGGGGCCTTCCCGTCCGCGGTCAGCGTACTCGTACCAATGCGCGTACTCGCAAGGGTCCGCGTAAGGCTATCGCTGGCAAGAAGTAATAGCAAGGAATTGAAGAATGGCTAAAGCAAACACAGTACGTGTACGGAAGAAAGTCAAAAAGAGCGTGTCTGAAGGCGTCGTGCACGTGCACGCTTCTTTCAATAACACGATCATTACCATCACTGATCGCCAAGGGAATGCACTGTCTTGGGCTACCTCGGGCGGTGCTGGTTTCAAAGGCTCTCGGAAAAGTACACCTTTTGCAGCTCAAGTAGCTGCAGAGGCTGCTGGTAAAGTTGCCCAAGAATACGGTGTAAAGAACCTCGAAGTTCGCATCAAGGGTCCGGGTCCGGGTCGTGAATCCGCTGTGCGTGCATTAAACGCCCTCGGCTTCAAGATCACGAGCATTTCGGATGTTACGCCGATTCCGCATAACGGTTGTCGTCCGCCGAAGAAGCGTCGTATCTAATCCCGGAGTAAGTTATGGCTCGTTATATTGGACCCAAGTGCAAACTTGCACGTCGTGAGGGTACGGATCTTTTCCTGAAGAGCGCTCGTCGTTCTTTGGATAGTAAGTGCAAACTGGAACAAGCTCCAGGTCAGCACGGTGCGTCTGGCGCTAAAAAGCCTTCGCGTCTGTCTGACTACGGCGTTCATTTGCGCGAAAAACAAAAGATTCGTCGCATTTACGGCGTATTGGAACGTCAGTTCCGTCGTTATTTTGAAGAAGCTAGCCGACGTAAAGGCTCGACAGGCGAAAACCTGCTGAAGGTTCTTGAATGTCGTCTCGATAACGTTGTTTATCGTATGGGTTTTGGCTCTACTCGTGCCGAATCTCGTCAGCTTGTTTCCCACAAAGCTATTGTGGTAAACGGCAACGTAGTGAATATTCCATCCTACTTGGTTAAAGCGGGCGATGTTGTTTCCGTTCGTGATAAGTCGAAAGCTCAAGCTCGCATCCAGGAAGCTGTTTCCCTGGCTGAGGGTATCGGCTTTCCGAGCTGGGTTCAGGTAGATTCTAAGAAACTTGAAGGTGTGTTTAAAAACATGCCGGAGCGTTCCGATCTGTCCAGCGATATTAATGAAGCGCTGGTTGTGGAATTCTACTCCAAGTAACATTCTGACCCGGCTAGCCAAGGGATACTGACTTATGCAAATCAACGCGAATGAGTTGCTCAAGCCGCGCATCATTGATGTGCAGGCTCTAAACGCTGCCCAGGCGAAGGTCGTGATGGAGCCGTTTGAGCGCGGTTACGGCCATACGCTCGGCAATGCTCTGCGTCGCATTCTTCTTTCATCGATGTCTGGCTTCGCGCCGACTGAAGTGAAAATTGAGGGTGTGGTGCATGAGTATTCCGCACTGGATGGCGTGCAGGAAGATGTAGTCGATATCTTGCTGAACCTCAAAGGCGTTGTGCTCAAGCTGCATGGTCGGGACTCGGTTGTTCTCACCCTCTCAAAAGAGGGTGAGGGCGTCGTTAAAGCTTCCGATATTCAGCTTTCACACGATGTTGAGGTGATCAATCCAGATCATGTGATTGCCCATCTGTCTGCTGGTGGCAAGCTCAATATGGAAATTACGGTTGAGAAAGGTCGTGGCTATCAGCCTGCACCTAATCGCTTAAGCAAAGATGAAAACCGTACTATCGGTAACATCATGCTTGATGCGTCTTTCAGCCCGATTCGCCGTGTGAGCTACCACGTGGAAAGCGCACGTGTAGAACAACGTACTGACCTTGACCGTTTGATTATCGACATTGAAACTAATGGCGTGATTGAACCAGAAGAAGCGGTACGTCAGGCTGCACGTATGCTAATTGACCAGCTCGCCGTGTTCGCTGATCTTGAAGGCACTCCTGTAGAGGAAGAGCAACCACAAGCGCCACAAATCGATCCGATTCTGTTGCGCCCGGTTGACGACCTCGAACTGACTGTCCGTTCGGCTAACTGCCTGAAGGCAGAGAACATTTACTATATCGGCGACCTGATCCAGCGTACCGAGACTGAGCTTTTGAAGGCACCTAATCTTGGGCGTAAATCGCTTAATGAGATTAAGGAAGTTCTTGCTTCTAAAGGCCTCTCGCTGGGCATGCGCCTTGAAAACTGGCCGCCTGTTGGCTTAGAAAAGCCGTAATAGCGGGCAAAAGGAAATCGACAAATGCGTCACCGTCAATCTAATCGCAAATTAAATCGCACGACAAGTCACCGTCTGGCGATGTTGCGTAATCTTGCGAATTCGTTGCTCCGTCACGAAGTCATCAAGACCACTTTGCCTAAAGCAAAAGAACTGCGTCGTGTTGCAGAACCTTTGATCACTTTAGGTAAAAAGCCTTCGCTTGCGAACCGCCGTCTGGCGTTCAATCGCACCCGTGATCGTGATATGGTGGTTAAGTTGTTTGATGTGCTCGGTCCGCGTTATGCTGCCCGTAATGGTGGCTACCTGCGCATTCTGAAGTGCGGCTTCCGTCAAGGCGACAATGCTCCTATGGCATATGTTGAACTTGTAGACCGTCCTGAAGAAGCAGAAGCGGTAGAAGCTGCCGAGTAATCGGTTGTTTCTAGAGCTATTCGCTGTAAAAAAGCCAACCTTTCAGGTTGGCTTTTTTCTGTCTGCTGTTCTAGGCCATGGGCAATCTGGTTGCCACCGGCGTGACGTCATACCAGTGCCATTCTCTGGCAACCTTAATACTGACGTTCCGTACCAGAGCATAGGCGCGGTCAAGATCGCATGACAACAGGTCGGCGATATTCTGATAGTCGTCTGGCAGAGCCGGATCTTCCCAGTTATTGGCTAAATGACGCGCTGTGGACGTGGCAATAATCACTGTTCTGACACGCGGCTCATCGAAGTGCCGTTCATCCATCAGATGAGCCAGCAGGCTTGGCAAATGCCAGCGCTGTACCAGTTCTGTCTGCAGTTCATGAATCGTAAAACCAAGAATAATTTTTTGCGCTTCGCTGCTGCGACAGCCTGGATTTAATTTTTGGTGATGGACAATTTTATTGGCCAGATCCGGGTAAGTCAGCCAAAGCA